>NZ_JBFTPZ010000014.1:0-131975 GCF_056398745.1 Paenibacillus sp. 01T424
CCAATTATTCCAATTATTAATACATCCTCACGATTTGCAGCTATTCATTTCAATGGACAACGAGTAGCAGGATTCAACAACATTGAGCTGATTTCGGATCGCCCGCTTGAAGTGAACTTAAAGGAAATTTACGAGACAAAGAAGCGATTTCCGGAGCATGCGCTTGTCGTTTCATTGATGGTGGAGCCTAAACGCGAGAAATGGCATGAAATTGTAAAAAAAGTAGAGGCAATCGGTGTCGATGGACTGGAATTGAACTTCGGATGTCCCCATGGCATGGCGGAGCGGGGGATGGGCGCTGCTTCTGGTCAGCAGCCGGATCTGGTTGAAATGCAGACAATGTGGGTCAAGGAGGCAGCGAGGACGCCAGTCATAGTCAAGCTTACGCCCAATATTACGGACATTACCGCGACAGCGAAAGCAGCTGTTCGCGGAGGAGCGGATGCGATCTCGCTGATCAATACCATTAATTCACTAGCTGGAGTTGATATCGATACATGGAATACGATTCCGCATGTTGGCGGAAAAGGCGCGCATGGGGGCTACTGCGGGCCTGCAGTTAAGCCGATTGCGCTTAATATGGTTGCGGAATGTGCCCGAAATCCTTTAGTTGGCGTACCCATTTCCGGGATAGGCGGAATATCGAGCTGGCGGGATGCGGTTGAGTTTATTTTGATGGGATCAACTGGCGTTCAAGTATGTACAGCTGCCATGCATCATGGCTTTAGCATCGTAGAGGATATGATCGATGGTTTGAACAATTATTTGGATGAAAAGGGTTTGAAATCAGTCAATGAGCTAATAGGCAAATCGGTAGAGCGCTATTCGGATTGGGGAGATCTAGACCTTAATTACGCGGTCGTTGCACGAATTGAACAGGATACTTGCATCGTTTGCAATAAATGCCATATCGCTTGCGAGGATACTTCGCATCAGTGTATTGAGCGGCATATAGACGATACTGGCGCAGCATACCTGAAGGTTCGCGAGGAAGATTGTGTAGGTTGCAACCTTTGTTCTATTGTTTGCCCGGTTGAAGGTGCGATTGAGATGGTAGAGGTTCCCTCGACGGAGCCGGCTCTAAGCTGGAATCAACGGCAAGCGGCAATTGCGTCACTAGGAAAAAGCAATGATTCTGACGATGGCGATAAGAAGGAGGCTGTATAGGATGACGGTGAGGCTCATTAAAAATGGGGTTATTGTAACGGCAGCCGACACATATAAAGCTGATGTGCTGATTAAGGAAGGCATCATCGCCAAAATCGGTATTGACCTCGAATCGGAAGCGGATGAGATTATCGATGCAACAGGCAAATACGTATTTCCAGGCGGCATTGATCCACATACCCATCTTGATATGCCGTTTGGCGGCACGGTTACGGCGGATGATTTTGAGACAGGCACAAAAGCTGCAGCTTTCGGAGGAACTACAACGATTGTTGATTTCTGCTTGACGACGAAAGGGAAACCACTGAAGGAATCCATTGCGGCATGGCATCAAAAAGCAGACAGTAAAGCCGTTATCGATTATGGCTTTCACCTCATGATTAGTGAAATAAACGATGCAGTGCTTGCCGAGCTTCCATCGATTATTCGTGAAGAGGGCATTACCTCGTTGAAGGTGTTTATGGCGTACAAAAACGTGTTTCAAGCGGATGACGGCACGTTGTTTCGGACGATGCTCGCAGCCAAGGAGCATGGAGCGATGGTAATGGTGCATGCTGAGAATGGCGATGTCATCGATTTTCTCATTCATAAAGCGTTGGAGGAAGGCAACACCGATCCTATTTATCATGCGCTTACGAGACCGTCGATTATTGAAGGAGAGGCAACTGGACGGGCAGCAAAACTAGCCGAGCTTGCTGGAGCGAGACTGTATGTTGTGCATGTGACATGCGCCGAAGCCGTCCAGCAAATCGCAGAGGCGCGCAATCAAGGCGTGGACGTGTGGGGCGAAACCTGTCCACAATATTTGGTGCTCGATCAGTCGCAGCTGGAGAAGCCGGATTTTGAAGGGGCAAAATACGTTTGGTCGCCGCCTCTTCGTGAAGCGCATCATCAAGAGATTCTTTGGAATGCACTGAAGAGCGGCCAGCTGCAAACGCTGGGTTCGGACCACTGCTCTTTTAATTTTGACGGACAGAAGGATTTGGGGCGGGGGGATTTCAGTAAAATTCCAAATGGCGGCCCCGTTATAGAGGATCGATTCTCGCTATTTTATTCGGAGGGCGTTCATCAAGGGCGCATTACGCTTAATCAATTCGTAGACATTGTATCGACGCGCAGCGCCAAGCTGTTTGGTCTTTTTCCCCAGAAGGGGACGATTGCCGTTGGCAGTGATGCGGATATCGTCATCTTTGATCCGCTAGCAGAGCGTATTCTCTCAGCTGAAACACATCATATGAATGTCGATTATAACCCGTTTGAAGGATTGAAGGTGACAGGCTTGCCCGTTAGCGTGCTATCACGCGGTGAATTTGTCATTCAAGATTGTCAATTTGTTGGCTCTCTAGGGGCTGGACGATATGTGAAGCGGGCTCCTTACAAGGGGGATAATCGATAGCTGCTTGTCCCAACGCTGCTTCGCGACATGAGGGATAAAGGGAAGCCATAGCGCCAAAGGAGGAAGAGAAATGTCCGCCTATGAGCAATTCGTCGAGGAGAAAAACAAGATTGATGCGTATTTGAATCAGGAGTATGTCATTACTGGCGTGCGTGAAGGRCTGAGCGGCGATTGGCTGGAGCTTAAGCACCCCGGCGGTGATGAAGCTTCGCTGCTCATTGAGACGGCGGATGCTCGCAAATATTTTGTTAATGTGCTTCTTAAACAAGATGTTAGAGAACAAAAAGACGTGCAGTAAAAATTTGAGCATAGATTTCCAAAAGGAGATAGCTCCTTGAGTGCGACAAAGGATAAAAGGTTTGTTCCCAACGATAATTAACAAACATAGGAGCTGATAGGATGGCTATAGAACCTATTTCCCTACAGGATCCGCTTAAATTACGTAATTTTATAAACGGTGTTTGGGTGGAGTCTGTAAATGGACGAACAGATAAAGTGATAAATCCGGCTACAGGCGCAGTAATCGCTTATGTCCCATTATCCGTTCAAGAGGATGTTGAAGCTGCTGTGCATGCTGCGGAGCAGGCTTATCCAGCATGGAGCAAAACCCCTGTTCCACGCAGGGCGAGGGTGCTGTTTCGTTACTGGCAGCTTCTGCAGGAGCATGCGGAGGAGCTGGCGGAGATTATAACGATGGAGAACGGAAAAAGCTACAAAGAAGCGGTCGGAGAAGTGCAGCGCGGCATCGAAAATGTGGAGTTTGCGGCAGGAGCGCCGACGCATATGATGGGCGCAACGCTTGCAAACATTGCAACGGACATCGATTCGGAGCTGTTCCGGGTGCCGCTTGGTGTAGTGGGAGGCATCACGCCATTTAATTTTCCGATGATGGTACCGTGCTGGATGTTCCCGCTTGCCATCGCGCTTGGCAACACTTTTGTGCTCAAGCCATCAGAACGTACGCCGCTTACCGTTAACAAGCTTGCGGAGCTATTGCGGGAAGCGGGATTGCCGGATGGTGTACTGAATGTGGTGCATGGCGCTAACGATGTTGTAAATGTATTGACGAGCAGTCCCAGTGTTAAGGCCATTTCATTTGTCGGCTCGCAGCCTGTTGCCAAATACGTATATGAACGTGCTGCGTATAACGGCAAAAGAGTTCAAGCGCTTGCCGGCGCCAAGAACATCCATATTGTAATGCCGGACGCGCATATCGATAAAACGGTTGAGAACATCATTGCCTCATCCTTTGGCAGTGCTGGTGAGCGATGCATGGCTTGCTCTGCTGTCGTTGCAGTCGGTGATGGGAGCAGCTTTATGAAGGCGCTGCAAGCTGCAGCGGAAGCGATGATCATCGGTTCGGGAATGCGCGATGACGTCACCTTAACGCCAGTCATACGCGATGAGCATCGCAAGCGCATCGAAAAGTATATTGCGAGCGGGATTGCTGAAGGGGCTGCGCTTCTACTTGATGGCAGGCTTGCAACGGAGCGCAGCGGCGAAGGATATTTTCTTGGACCGACGATTTTTGACCAAGTGAAGCCTGAAATGACGATTGCCACGGAGGAAATATTTGGTCCAGTATTATCTGTCCTGCGCGCGGAAGATTTAAATGAGGCGCTTACTATAGTGAATAGTTCTAGATTTGGTAATTCAGCAGTCATTTATACGGAAAATGCTAAGGCGGTTCGTCAATTCCGCGAGGAAGCGGAAGCCGGTATGCTGGGTGTTAATGTAGGCGTGCCAGCACCAATGGCTTTTTTTCCATTTTCGGGCTGGAAGGACTCTTTCTACGGAGATTTGCATGCCAATGGAAAGGATGGAGTGGAATTTTATACGAAGAAAAAAATGATAACATCGAGATATTTTTGATAAGGCTGCCTAGTATAAAAAATGCCCCCGCAGCGTGCTGAGCTTCAGCACTGGCAGGGGCATTTCTATTTACAATATTGCATTCCTATTTCTAAGCATGCGATAAAGAATGATCGAAGTGACCGAGCAGGCAAGCGCACATGCCCCGATGAATAGATAACCGCCTTGCAGACCTGCAACGAGGCTGGCATGTGAGTTTTCACTTCCGGCAAACAGCTGCTTCGTCCATTCTGTAATGGCGCCGATAGCGAGGTTGCCGATGACACTCGCTATACCCATTAAGGTTACGGTAAAGGTAATAGCGGTATCGGCGTTGTTTGGGTAACGTTTGGCAAGCAGGGCCATGACGGTTGGATAGATTGGGGCGATACCAACTCCTGCGAGTGCAAACAAAAAGGCACCTGGTTCACCGATGATAATGGCTGCAACTGAGCATAACCCAGAAAAAGCAGATAGTAAAATGAGCGATCTCGTGTAGCCAATTTTGTCAGTGACGGGACCGAGAACGAGCCTTGCGAGCATAAAGCAGAAGAAAAAGGCAGATAGCATTTTAGCCGAAGCATCGCCGCTCCAACCGTAAGCCTTCTCCAAAAAGTTAACGAGCCAACCGCCAACAGCAAGCTCCGATATTACTCCGAAAGATAGCACGACGACAATGAGCCAAGCGATCTTGTCACGAGCAAATTCCTTTAAAGTGATTCGTTCCTCGTGTTTTTGCTCATCACCGGCATATTTTGCGAAAAGTCCTGGAAGCATGGGCAAAATCGAGAGCGCGAGCATAAGCATGTACATTCCCCGCCAGCCTAGCGCAGAGCCAAATACTTGAACACCTATCAGCGAAGCAGCAATGATCGGGGCAAAGGTTGAGCTGAGCCCATAAAAAAAGTGTGCGAGGTTCATCATCGTGCCTGTGTTTTTGATGAAAATTCGAGCGGCAAGGATGGCTAGCGCGATTTCCAGCATCCCATTTCCGACATACATGAGGAAATAAGCGGATGAAAGTGAGGTGTAATTGGCTGCAAAATAGATGCAAACACCCGATACCGCCATAGAGCCAAATGTGAGCACCAAAGTGAGCTTCATTCCTGCTTTGCGGGTAAGCCACCCGGTAAAGCTGCATGCAAGCAAATAGCCAAGGGAGTTAAATGCTAACAAAATTCCGACTTGCAGCTCGTCAAGCTTCAACTCACTCTGCATTCTAGGAAGCGCAGGCCCTTTAATATTTTCAGAGAAGCCAAAGATGAGAAAACCTCCGAATACGACAGTAAGCAGCAGTATGTAGTTTTTGGATAAAGTAGATGTGAAACGAGACAATTTGGTAGTCCTCCATCGTTGTCATTATAATAGGAATAGAGTTTGATAAACGTATGCCGTGTCTAACTTTATCGTGTATTTATGTGATGTGCAATAGATAGCGGAAAGCAATTTCAGCTTTACTATGCGGCATGATGAATCGGATGTTAAAATAAATGATAGACCAATAACGTGTTAAGATAGATAGAAATGCAAGGAAGGGATGTTTGTGACGAATGAAGCTATTTCATACTGCGGACTGGCATTTGGGCAAGCTCGTTCAAGGCGTATATATGACAGAGGATCAGCGTTATGTTCTGATGCAGCTGCTGCAAGCGATCGAAATCGAACGGCCGGATGCGGTCATTATTGCTGGCGATCTCTATGATCGGGCTGTACCGCCTACGGAAGCGGTAGAATTGCTTGATGAGCTGCTCAGCCGGATCGTCATCGATTTAGGTACGCCAGTGCTTGCAATATCAGGGAATCACGACAGTCCAGACCGTATTAATTTTGGTACAAAAATGATGGAAAATCGCGGTTTATATTTGGCGGGACAGCTTCGCAAAACGCTCGGACCAGTCGTGCTAAATGATGAATTCGGCGAGGTTCACTTCCATCTTGTTCCGTTCGCAGATCCTGCGCAAGTACGCTACGTGTTTGGCGATGAATCCATAAAAACGCATGACGATGCGATGCGGGCAGTTACAGCAAACATTGCTGAGTCTATGAATCCAGAAGCTCGGCATGTGTTTGTCGGGCACGCTTTTGTTACGGCAACCGGAGAGCCGGAGCTTAATACAAGCGACTCCGAGCGGCCATTGTCTGTTGGCGGAGCTGAACATGTGAGTGCGGCTTATTTTGAGAAATTTAATTATACAGCGCTTGGACATTTGCATCAGGCCCATTTCGTTCGCAATCACAAGATAAGGTATGCGGGTTCCCCGCTTAAATATTCGATTTCTGAGGAAAACCATGCGAAGGGTTATTTTGTCATTGAGCTTAATGAAGCGGGTGAAGTGGAGATCGAGAAGCGCGAGCTGCTTCCGCTTCGCAACATGCGCCGTGTAACTGCTACTATTGAAGAGATAACGAAGCATGAAATAAACGAGGATTATGTTTTTGTTACTCTTTTGAATGATAATCCCGTATTGTTTCCAATGGAGAAGGTGCGTGCGGTTTATCCGAATGCGCTTCATGTGGAACGCAGGCCATTATCTTCAGGCAGCCATTCGAGCGATGGCAGCAGCTTGGACGCTGGAGTGGCAAAAGGACGGCGTGAGGCTGATCCAATCGAGCTGTTCGCAGCTTTTTATCAAGAAGTAAAGCAGCAACCACTCTCGGAAGCGAAAAAACAGTTGTTTGCGAATACGTATGCAGAGCTGCTGCGTGAGGAAGGAGGTATGCTATGAGGCCAATCAAATTAACAATGACAGCTTTCGGCTCCTATCGAGACACGGAAACGATTGATTTCAGCATGCTGGAGGATCGACGCCTGTTTGTTATTTCAGGCAATACAGGCGCAGGGAAAACGTCAATTTTTGATGCGATTTGTTTTGCTATCTATGGAACGGCTAGTGGAGAGGATCGAGCTGATCCCCGTATGCTTCGCAGTCATTTTGCTGCAGAAGAAATACACACCGCGGTTCATTTCGATTTCGCTATCGGTCGGAGAAGCTACTTGGTCCTTAGGCAGATGCCTCATCGCAAGGGCGGGAACAAAAGTGAAACAGGCGGTAAATGCGAGCTGTACGAGACGACTAGCGGGGAACCCATTCCAGCTGTAGACCGTTTTATTTTGTCTGACGTGAATGCTAGGCTGGAGCAGATTATTGGCCTCACCAAGGAGCAATTCAGTCAGATTGTCATGCTTCCGCAGGGAGAGTTTCGAAAGCTGCTGACTTCCGATACGGATAATAAGGAAGAGATTTTGCGCCGAATTTTTCGGACAGAGCTGTATGAGCGTTTGGAAAATCGTTTTCAGCAAAAAAATCGTGCGCTGCAGGATCAATTGAAAGAAGCAAAAGCGACYCTTAATGCTTATATGAAGCAAGTACAAGAGGCGCTGCCAGAGCGAGAAAATAGTAAGCTTGTTGAAACCTTTGAGCAGGAAGTATATAGTGCGACGCAAGTGACGGACGCTTTGGCGCTGGAGTTCGAATTTTATATGAAGCTTGCAGGAGAAGCGGAAGAGCAAAAGGAGCTGCTTGCAGGAAGGCTTGAAGCGGCAGAAGTGCAGCTGAGGCTTGCGATGACGCTGAATAGCAAGTACGAGGAGCATGCGAGGAAGCGGATGCAGCTTGAGCAGCTGGATGGTCAGAAGCCGGAATATGGCTTGAAGGAGCAGCGACTGGCGCTTGCTGAAAAAGCAGCCCATTTGGCACCATATCAGGAGCATGCTGAACGAACCGCTGCTGATGCGAAGTTGAAGCGGGAACAATTTGCTACGAGGCAAGCGGAGCTGGAAACCGCGGAGCGCGACTTTAAGGTTGCAGTTGAGAGGTTTGCAGTAGAAGAGCAGCGCGGCGACGAACGGCGAGAAGCGGAACGTGAGCTCAGCAAATTGCAAGAGATGGCTCCAATCGTAAGAACGCTCGCTAGCCAGCAGCAAGCGATCGACAAGCTCGTACTTGCGGAGAAGGGTTGTACAACTAAGCTTGAGGCATTGGATGCAGAGCTAATAAAGCTGCGAGAAGCGAAGCTCGCTGCAAATGCACAAGTGAAGGAAACAGAGCTTGAAACGGCAGAGCTGACAGATAAGCTGGATCAGCTGCGTCTTATTGAGCAGCAGGGGAAACAATTAAAGCGAGTAGTTGACGTCGAGAAAGAAATGACGAGAATCGCTCTATTAGAGAAAGAATTCGCTCAAACTCTCAGCAAAACAAAAGACAACCACGATCTGCTTGAGGCTGCATGGCTTGAGGGGCAAGCGTCACTGCTGGCTGCCCATCTGCATGAGGGCATGCCTTGTCCTGTGTGCGGCAGTGAGGAGCATCCAGCAAAGTCGGTCATACATTCAGAGATTCCTTCTCGTGAACGGCTGCAAGAGGCAAAGTTACAATTAGCTGCAGTGGAGCGGGAATGGCTTGAAGCGCGAGCACAAGCAGCTGCAGCACAAGCAACACGCGAGGACGGTGCTAAAGAGCTGGCGGAATTTGGATTGAAAGCCGTCATGCTGGAGGAGCAACGAGCGCAGCTGCTGCAGCTTTGGCGCGGCCTTAAGGAAGAAACGGACAAGCTTCTATTGAAAGTGAAGCAGCTTCCTGAGCTCAAGCAGTTGATCGAACGTCAGGAGCAGCAGCTCGAGAAGCAACAGCTTAGTAAGGAACAACTACAGCAGGAGCAGCAGCGCTTAATCGTTGAGCGAACGTCACAGCAATCGGCGCTGCAGCAGGAGCTGGGCTGCATCCCAGAAACGCTGCGTACTCCTGAGAAGCTGACTGAAAAACTAAACGAGCAGCAGGTAGTTTATGACCGAATGTCAGCTGCTTGGAAATCTGTTCAAGAGCAGCAGCAAAAAATGACAGCGAAGCTGGCCGAACAGAAAGCATATGCCGTGCAATCCGAGCAGCAGCAGCAAGAATCCGAAAAAAACAAGCAGCTAGCAGAGCAGCGATTGCTGGATGAGCTCGTGAAAGCGGGTTTTGACACGGTTCAGCAATATCGAGAAGCAGCTTTGCCTGACTCAGCTAGAGAACAGTTGAAAAAAGAAATTGCTGCATACCAAGCAGCCGTTGCTTCACTTATGCAGCAGCTGGTTGAACTGCAAAGCGAGCTTGCAGGCAAACCTAGAGTTGATCTGGCGCAGCTTCAGGAGCAGCTTGCTGCTTTGAAGCAGCAGCAGGAGAAACTATTTGCCGCCGCACAAACGGCAATGCGGACGGGTCAAGTTGCTGAGCGGCTCGCTGTTTCAATTGGAAAGGCCAATGATTATGTGAGCGAACTAGAGGCTAAGCTAGAAGAGGTCATGGATATATTCCAGATGCTGAAAGGGGATAATGCGCTTAAGGTATCGTTCGAGCGCTATATTCTAATTGAGTTTTTGGAGCAGATTCTCTTTGCTGCCAATACGCGTTTGCATGATTTATCGAATGGGCAATTTATGCTGCAAAGAAGTGATCGCCTTGAAACTCGCGGCAAGCAAAGCGGACTAGGCCTCGATGTCTATGATGCGTATACAGGTCAGAATCGTGACGTGAAAACATTGTCTGGCGGTGAGAAGTTTAACGCCTCGTTATGTCTTGCGCTTGGAATGACGGATGTTATTCAATCCCACATGGGCGGCGTGACGATTGAAATGATGTTCATTGATGAGGGTTTTGGTTCACTGGATGAGGAATCGCTTCAGAAAGCAATTACAGCGCTTGTTGATTTGCAGAAATCGGGAAGAATGATCGGAGTTATATCACACGTTCAGGAGCTGAAGGATGCATTCCCGGCTTGCCTTGAGGTTAATAAGACGAAGGAAGGTTTTAGTCGGACGAAATTAACGGTGAGATAAGCGGCTTGAATAAGAAAAGCCTGCTTCGAGCGCTCCATTGAGGCTGAGACAGACTTTTTACAGCTGGCCGAAATTTAATTAGGCAACAGATGACGCAATAGAAGCAGAGCCTACAAAAAATAAGGCAATACCGCCTACAAATACGACAACGTTAAGTACAATGCCAATAACGCCAAACGTTTTACGACGCTTGCTGGAAACGGCACCGATAATAGCTAATATAAGACCTGCAAGGGAGAGTAGTCCTGCTCCAAAAATACAAACGATAGTAAGCATCATAGAAACAAGAACTTCTTGACCAAGCGCTTCGATTGAAGCTTGAAAGGCTGCTTTATCAGAAGGGTCTGCTATAACGATGTCTGTATTTGCGATCTGATCAGCGAATGAGAAGCCTGAGACGATTGCAATAATAAGCAATACGGCTGAGAGCAGCCCAATGATGAAGGATGTAATGCCAATTCCTGAATGTTTCTTAGGACCTTCATAGATGGTTTGGTCATTGGAGAAAACGGGTCTTGAACCGTAAGGCTCATTGCTGGAAGATGGATTAGCATTGTTATTGGTTTCATTTTCCATTTATATCAGCTCCTTTACTAATTACGGTAAAATTATACACAAATACGAGAGGATTGAAAACAAATGTTTCCAAAATATTTTGCAATCGGAGCAATAAACGCGGCTTTAGCCATTGCTTTAGGCGCATTCGGAGCACATGGATTAGAAAAACAATTGAGTGATCATTATTTAGAGGTTTTTGAAACAGGCGTTCGTTATCACATGTACAGCGCACTCGGTTTAATGCTAATTTCCTTGTTCGCCAAACAAATGGGGACGAGCAAGCTTGCTTTAAATGGCGGTCGATTAATTCTAACAGGAATGATCATTTTTAGCGGCAGTTTGTACGTATTATCGCTTACGAGCTTCAGCAAGCTTGGCATGATCACACCTATTGGCGGCGTTGCGATTATAGCTGGATGGATATGTATTATTACTGCAGCACTTAAGAAAGAAAGTAATTAGTTAGAAATAAATAATGAATTGACGACATATTACTCTGTATTACAACAAAAAAACAAGTTGCTTTAGTAAATATTTCTATACCAGAACGCGTACATCGTTTATAATAAAGCGAACACTGACTTGACTCGAAATAGAGGAAGGACGTTTGTGCGTGACGAAACGGATAGATGGTTTTCCTGATAGAAAGCGACAACTCCTCAAGCAATCATTGAATGGATCGTTGGTTATTAGCTGTTTGCTGGCAGCACTCGGGTTGGTCTGKATTATCGTATCATTTATATTAATTTCTAACACGATGTACAAATGGACCGCTTTGGCCATCGCTGCATCGTTAATCGTAACTGCAGTAATTGTTTATATAAAGCGAAATGTGACGTTTAGCTTCCAAAATTATCATACGGCAATTGTAGAGACCTTGCTTCGTTCAGATGCCGTTCCGCTGGCGATATTGGATAAAAACGGGATTGTCATGGAGTTGAACGAGGCGTCCGGCCGTACACTTGGTTATGACCGAACCGAGCTTCTCGGTGAAACGATCTTGACATTAGTCGAACCGGGCAGCCGGCAATTGCTGCAAGAAACATTTGAGCAGGCTTTGCTTGGTGAAACGAAACAGATCAATATTAACATTACACATGGTTCAGGTTTTCCGCTCGAGCTTCAAGTTGTTTGCTCTCCTATGATACAGATGGAAGAAGTCATCGGAACGGTAGTGATAAGCCAAGATTTAAGCGATCGCAAACGAAATGTTGAACGAATTCGCTACATGGCCTATCACGACGATATGACCGGATTGCCGAATCGCACTTTGTTTCAAATGAAACTGACGGAGACGTTGACAAGGGCGAAGGAAGAAGAACGTATCGTTGGTATTTGTTATTTGGATTTAGATCGCTTTAAGCTGGTTAACGCATCCTTTGGACGCGAATTCGGTGATATTCTTCTCATGCAAGTTGCTGAAAGACTAAATCGAGATCTTGATGACAATGATTTTGCAGCGCGTATGGAAGGCGATGAATTTGCTTTATTATTTTGCAATTTACGATCGGAGAAGCATTTGCTTGAGCTGTGCAGAAATCTCCTCAAGTCGATTGAAGAGCCCTATGAGCTGAGCGGCTTCCCGTTACATATTACAGCGAGCATTGGTTTGGTTACAAACAGCAACGCGGATGATGATAGTTATTCGCTTATCAAGAAAGCAGATATGGCGCTTGTCAAAGTGAAGGAAAGCGGGAAAAATGATTGCCTGCTTTATTCGGAGGACTGGAGCAATTCGTCATTGGAGCGACTTACGCTGCAGCATGAGATGTATCGCGCGATTCAGCGCGAGGAATTTATTTTGCATTATCAACCGCAATATGATTTGAGTTCAGGTACTATGGTTGGCGTAGAAGCGCTTGTAAGATGGAATCATCCGCTTAAAGGCATGATACCACCAGGGAACTTTATCCCGTTAGCTGAAGAGAGCGGCATGATTGTCCAAATTGGCGATTGGGTGCTGGAAGAGGCTTGCCGTCAAAACAAAGCATGGCAAGACGCTGGATTGCCATTAATGCCGGTATCCGTCAATTTATCGATTAGGCAATTTGTTCAAACGGATCTCGCAGGCAAGGTAGCGGCAGTACTTGAGAAAACAGGCCTCGATCCAAAATATTTGGATCTGGAAATCACGGAGTCGATGACGATGGATGTTAGCCATGTGTCTCGCTGTTTGCTCGACTTAACGGAATTAGGCGTTAATATTAGCGTTGATGATTTTGGCACGGGCTATAGTTCATTTCATTATTTGAAAAACTTCCCGATTGATCGGTTGAAAATTGACCGCTCCTTCGTACGTGATATTCAGCAGGACCCGAGTGATGCAGAAATCGTTGCAGCAATTATTGCAATGGCTCATAACCTGAATATTCAGGTTATCGCAGAAGGCGTGGAAACTGAAGGGCAAATGGAGTTTCTTCGCAAGCATAAATGCGATGAAATGCAAGGCTTCTTCTGGAGTCCGCCTGTATCAAGTGACAACATTGAACAAATGTTATCTCCGGGTTATGCATAAAAAAACCGTTCTATGGCTGATAAACAGTCACTGGAACGGTTTTTTTCTTCATGCGTGGATTAGTATGAGAAGTCTTCAATTTCGTTCATTCGAAACGTATACACTTGCTTCTCGTCGACATGATAAACGGTAATAATATTTTCCGACTCATCCATATTAATGATTCGGCAAGGAATGCTGAGCGTAATACCTAAGCCTTTATTAACGAGGAGCCGGATTAAGGTATTGTTTTTCATGAGTGCCCTTATTTTGTCGTAATAGCTTAAAGCTTCTAGAGCATCTGCTGCTGGTTTGTCGGCCTTTTTAGCTTCTTTTGTTTTCTCAGGAGTGGTGGTTGAAGTTCTGTTAGGTTGTACGTTGTCAGCATCTTTAGTTAAGTTAGGCGGCAAAGGGATTTCTCGGGTGGAGCTTGTATTATTCTTGCGATGTTCGATTTGCTCTCCAAGTTGGATGCCGGATAATATACGGAAATCAACAAAGTCAGAACCATTTAGCGAATGAAGCAATTGCTCAAGCGCTGCAGCGTTGTTTTTCCCTTCTACAAGCACCTCAATATTAAAAATAAAGGATGCTCGGTCTTGTGAAGAGTTATGTTTTTCCATAGGACCTCCGGACGATTCGATATAGTACTAATATACCACTAAATCGATTTTTCATGTAGTAGTGAGCAGCGATAACTCGAGTGATGCAAGAAAATGTATCCGCATTCAAATGGATAGGTACAGGATTTAGATTAAATCTGTGCTATACGGTATAAAGACCTAACTACTTATAATAAAGTTCGGCTGATCTATTTTAGCATATATTATTATTTCATTGAAACATTAAACGGAGGTTGTGATGTCAAGATTAAATGCAGAATAAATGTATAATTTTATAAAAAAACAAAAAATGGATTGTTGGTCTCGATATATTATGTAGTCTTAGTATGGGCAGGGTTAGACAGGTTAAAAGTAGTGAAAATGATAGAGTCACTTTGCCTTATTGAAGGTAGAGGTGGCTCTATTTTTAGGTATGCTACAAATGACTATTATTTAGAAAATAAGGCTTGAGTACAATCAATAACTGAGGAAAATTCATTTACTATTAATAGAGTCTGCCGATAGAGGGGTAGAGGTTTTTTTGTTTCTGGCAGAATTTTTATTTTAAATGATAAGTTTTATATAGATTTAATGATAGGGAAATTGGAATTGAAAATTTTCATCGATTCTGATTTTTTGTGATATATGAATTCGAGATTGTTGTACAAAGGATGGGGCTAATGGATATGTATTGTGGCAGCTCAAAACTTAACAGATCGCAATGTTCAAGTAGCAACTGTTCCTGTTCCGGTTCATTAAGCTGCGACGGGACGCGTAAGAAGGGGATAACTGGCGCGACGGGATCGACAGGTGAAACAGGGGCGACGGGTGCAACGGGAGTAACAGGAGTGACAGGAGCAACTGGGGAGACAGGGGCGACAGGGGCGACAGGGCCGACAGGGCCGACAGGAGCAACGGGAGCAACGGGAGTAACAGGGGCAACAGGAGCGACAGGGGCGACAGGAGCCACGGGAGTAGGAGTGACAGGTGCAACTGGGGCAACGGGCACGACAGGAGCGACGGGAGTAGGAGTGACAGGAGCAACTGGGGCAACCGGAGCTACAGGAGCGACGGGAGTAGGAGTATCGGGTGCAACGGGGGCAACCGGCGCTACAGGAGCGACGGGAGTGGGAGTGACAGGAGCAACTGGGGCAACCAGCGCTACAGGAGCGACGGGAGTAGGAGTGACAGGAGCAACTGGGGCAACCGGAGCTACAGGAGCGACGGGAGTAGGAGTAACGGGTGCAACGGGAGCAACCGGCGCTACAGGAGCGACAGGGGTGGGAGTGACGGGTGCAACCGGGGCAACAGGCACGGCAGGAGCGACAGGGGTGGGAGTGACGGGTGCAACCGGGGCAACAGGCACGACAGGAGCGACGGGAGTGGGAGTGACGGGTGCAACCGGGGCAACAGGCACGACAGGAGCGACGGGAGTAGGAGTGACGGGTGCAACAGGGGCGACGGGCACGACAGGAGCTACTGGAGTAGGAGTGACAGGAGCAACCGGGGCCACAGGTGCCACAGGAGCGACGGGAGTAGGAGCAACAGGGGCAACCGGAGCTACAGGAGCGACAGGAGCGACAGGGGTAGGAGTGACGGGTGCAACCGGGGCAACCGGCGCTACAGGAGCGACGGGAGTGGGAGTAACGGGTGCAACGGGAGCAACCGGAGCTACAGGTGCGACGGGAGTAGGAGTGACGGGTGCAACTGGGGCGACAGGAGCTACGGGAGTAGGAGTGACCGGAGCAACCGGCGCTACAGGAGCTACGGGAGTGGGAGTGATCGGAGCAACCGGGGCAACCGGCGCTACAGGAGCGACGGGAGTGGGAGTGATCGGAGCAACCGGGGCAACCGGCGCTACAGGAGCGACGGGAGCTACGGGAGTAGGAGTGACAGGAGCAACAGGGGCAACCGGAGCTACAGGAGCGACGGGAGTGGGAGTGACGGGTGCAACAGGAGCAACCGGCGCTACAGGAGCGACGGGAGTAGGAGTGACTGGTACAACTGGCGCAACAGGAGCAACAGGAGTAGGAGTAACGGGTGCAACGGGAGCAACAGGTGCGACAGGTGCGACAGGAGCCACTGGTCCGAACTTTGCTGCTGAAGGATTTTCAGCATTTTTGTCTTCTCTTACTTTATCAGCAACGGGTCAGCTTATTAACTGGTCTGTAGCGAATCCTTATTATGGAAATGCGAATTTCAATGCCGCAACAGGCAATTACACGATACCGGTCACTGGTAGATATTCTATTTTAGCAACAGTAAATTATATAACCACTGCAGCTATTGGCGTAAGCCTCGGAGCTGGAGTAAACCCTTTCTTTCTAGTTCAAAGAACATCGCCTACTACAACAAGTTTGGTTACTGGATTATTACCTATTTTGAATGTTAATATTGCATTGCTTCTAACCTTAAGAGCTGTACTTGGTAATGGAACAGTAACTTTGGCAGGTGAGGTTACGCTCTCCGCTGGAGATGTTATTGGGCTTTACTACAATGCGAACGGTCTGACAATATCACTTAATATAGGCGGCGGTTCTACAAATGGTGTAGTTTGGTCTATGCACGAACTTACGTAATATTCAATCATTCATTTCGTTAATGGAGGTCAAATCTACTAGGCATATGACTTCTTTTGGAATAAATTCAGATAATGTATAACCATGTGCCGGAAAGATACATTTAATATAAGTATGAACTGGAATATGGTTTTTTTGAAAGAGGGGGGAATATGCTGAAAAGGAGATTCTGTTCAAAGAAAAAGCCCTTATTTGAATTAATGAATGTTCTCATGGTGAAACCCTCTTTTATTCAAATAAATAAGCAAAAATCAAAATATATAATAAAGAAAAAATGCTGTAAAAAAAGAGCCCGAAGGAAGAGATGTTTCCCGATATTTCCGTGTCCTCCTAAGCGATGTCACAGGCCAAGACCGAGACCATGTCCAAGGCCTAGGCCGTGTCCTTGCCCGGATTCACCTTGCGTTGATCCTGCGACTATGCTGGTCGAAAAAGAATGCTGTGGAAATATATTACTTCAAGGTAATCTAACGGGACTTCAAATATGGGAAACAGATATTGAAGCAAAAGTTAAGGTGGCGCAAATTACTATATACTCGAGTCCATCGAGCACAGATCCTTTGGAAGTAGAAATTGTTGGTACAGAAACTAAACTAATGATTGTACCACCTGGTAATACGGTTAATTTTATTGGTGAAGGCATTAAATCTGTAAAAGTTTCTGCAAAAGGTAATGAGTTACTTTATATTGAAGGAAAATATGTAATTTCAACTACGATTGGTCTGCATTCAAACCCCATTCCATTAAATGAACAATAATAAAGGGTGGTTCTTCAATAAATGAAGAACCACCCATTATTATTAAGTTATAAGATTAAAGACTATAACGGACAGTAATACAAAACTCCCCTTGTGCTGCTGCCGTCGTAGTTAAGGAAATGGTATTAAATCGTGCTACCGTAAATGATGCACTGCCTCCAACAGGAATAACTATGGTTTGAATAGCTGCTACGATTCCTGTTCTGAAGAAGTTTACTGTTAATGGTGCTGTACCGGTTTCATATTTAACATATCCTGTACCATTGATGGTTTGTGATATATTGTCCGAATAAATGATTTGGGTCCCAGCTGCAGCTAATTGCCAATTTGAGCACACTTTATCTTGCACAATGACTTTATCTGAGCAACAACTAAGTGTAGAATTTGTTTCACACATATTCCTTTATCCCTCCACTCATTATTTTATTGGACAGGGTAACGGGTAGTTATGCAGAACTCCCCTTGATAGGTACCTGGTGAAGCTGCTGGAAGCGTTATTTGAATGGCACTGAAGCGCCTATACGTAAAAGCAAGACTCGTTCCGGGAGAGAGTGTAAATGGAGCAGCATTGATTGGATTTCCCGTGCTGTCGAGAAAATCAAATGTAATATCATCTGGACCGATGTCGTATTGCAAATATCCAGTACCAACTATATTTTGGTTAATATTATTTGTGAAGACGACAACTAGGACATCAGCAGCGACAACGGTGCCACTCCATGGTGTACATACTTTATCTTGTACAAAGTTTTTATCAGCACAACAAGTTAAAGCAGTTGCAGAATTATTACAACCCATACCTAAATCCCTCCTATTTATAATTTCTAACTATTTAATGCAGGCATTAACCTGCCCGCTTGGACATCTGCCTGAGGTGAGAAATATCTTTTAAACAAGACGACATACGATCATGCAATTTCTATGGGTAATAGACTAGAGAGAGAAGAAGAACCATACAAAATGAAGATCGAAGGGATTTGTCATTGGAGAAACATAATTAGAGCCTAGCATTTTCAGAAGAATGCAGGAGCATAAATAAGCAAACATCCAATAATGCCAACTTACTTTTGCATATACTGATGTTGCAGTGCCTTGCTTTTTACATTATGTAAAAGAAGGGGGTCCAAAACCCTCGAAAAACACAAAAAAGCCCTATCATGACAGGCTTTCATTTGGTTTTTCATGATTATTATCTTAAATGAAAATTAAGTGTAAACTTTTTTAAATGACTAGTTTTTTACTAATCTTGAGACCAGTTTGTGAGTTTGTTGAGTTGAATTGTGATTGTGAGAAATATATGTAGCTGGCTTTCCACTTTGAGGGGAGTCTTTTTTTGATTAATTTTGTTTCGACATAGTTTGAGACAAATTATATGCCAAATTGTATAATTATTGGAAAGTTAGGAAGGTTTGGTGAAATGGTTATTTCATAGGGAGGAGAAATGTTTTGAATGATGTAAATACATATAAAGGGTGCTGAGGAGCTTGAGTGAAGGTGACGATGTTGTAGTTATAGGAGGCCATAGGACGGCTTCTATATTGGTTATCAATTAGATGGGCATAAATTCTGGGAATTAACTGGTGTCTCTTTTTCGACTGAAGTATCTTCGTTAGAAGTCCGTAAATACAAATACCATTTAGCAGGACATTTGCATCATGCCATATTGCCGATAAGTAGGCTGCTATAAGTTAAAATGAAAAACATCCGAGTTTGTTAACCTGTTGATTTTCTTTTTTGAAGAGGTAAGGTGCAGGAGTGCCTGACGTGTAAGTATAAGTATAAGGATAGTAAGTATCCGTTTTGTTGTGATTAGTTTGATTAGAAAGGCAAGGAAAGGTTAAGTTCAAAGGGAGAGGTTCGAGATGAAAAAAGAAGAAGTTTGTCCCGAATGTGGAGGAACCAACTTTGGGAAAGGTAAGTCGCACGGTGAAGCCAGAGTATACCCTATGAAAAAAATACTAACTTTAGGATCAGATGTTACTCATGTAATTTGTATGAAGTGTGGATATATTTTAAAAAGTTTTGTTATTGAGCCACATAAATTTGAGGATAAATAAAGTGAATATCGACATTTGCGAATATATTAAAACAAGTGTTTCATCGAAAACTCAACATGAAAGGAAATTATTGATGTAAGCAGGAGTTACGATAGATCATTGGGTCAATTTTCTCCCAATCATATAATGCAGATAGATAACTTCATTTGGACTTCAGTCGGGAGAGGTACATATCACGGTTTCATTTTAGGGAGATGAGGAGATGAAAATCAATAAGAAGTATAATTATTGGGTATTTTATTTTGACGAATCAAATGATGATGATAGGCAGCGTGTTGCTGCGATTTGGGATGGAGAATGGCATGGTATAGAATTGCTGGATAAGTCTGATACCGAATTGAAGGAATATCTAATAGAAGTAATTGATGATTACAATGTATACACAGGTGAAAAAATCAATAGAAATTTGATTGAACATGCTATAAATGAGATAAAGAAAATTAAAGAAGAGTTGAATTTTTTAGGGTAATGAAAACTCTGTTTCATGTGGCTCCCAACATGCAACAAGAGCCGACAGTGCAGATTGATTCACTTATCAACTTGTGATCGCATTTGTGATTTCACCCCTCAACCACTGCATAAATAAGCAAACATCCAACACTGCAAACTTACTTTTGCATATACTGATGTTGCAGTGCATTGCCTTTTACATTATGTAAAAGAAGGGGGTGGATCCTATATGATGCGGATGGTTCCTTTCACACTGGAGAATGGAGAAACCGTTCTTGGCGTTGAAGTGAAGCTGCCCAAAACAACTTTGCTCGCTATCATGACGGACAAAGGATATATTATGTGCGGTGCGCTTGATGTTTCTCTGCTTAATGAGCGACTCAAAGACCGGGAAATTATAGCTGGCAGAGCTGTTGGAGTAAAAACGTTGGAAGAGTTGATGGAAGCCCCTTTGGAATCCGTTACTTTAACAGCAGAGACAAAGGGTGTTGTAGTAGGCATGAAGGGCTCGGAAGCGCTCCAATTGATGCTTTAACCAAAAGAAAACAAAGAGCCCCAATCAAGCTGTACGCGTGAATGCCGCGAACAACAGATTAGGGCTTTTATTCTCTAATGATTATTCAAAAAGTTTGCGAAGATTAACATCGTATGGCGCTTGGACGATGCCTTTTTCAGTAATAATGGCTGTTACATATTCATTAGGCGTTACGTCGAAGGCCGGATTGTATACTTTAATGCCCTGAGGGGCTGTACGCTTGCCGAAGCCTTCTGTAATTTCTTCCGCATTGCGCTCTTCAATTGGAATTTCAGAACCAGTCGGCGTATTCAAATCAATTGTGGAAAGAGGACTCGCTACATAAAAAGGAATGCCGTGAGCTTTAGCGAGTACAGCTACGCTGTACGTTCCGATTTTGTTAGCTACATCACCGTTTGCAGCAACGCGGTCAGTACCTACGATAACCGCATCTACCCAGCCCTTAGCCATAATCATACCAGCCATGTTGTCGCAAATAAGCGTAACATCGACGCCTGCCTGCTGTAATTCAAATGCAGTTAACCGAGCGCCTTGAAGGACAGGACGCGTCTCGTCAGCATATACACGCAGTGTAATACCGCGTTCCAAGGCTAAGTAGAAGGGTGCAAGAGCTGTGCCGTATTTAGCCGTAGCCAAGCCGCCAGCATTACAGTGTGTCAATACACCCATATCATCTTTAAACAATGATAGTGCATGTTCACCGATCATTCTGTTTGTTTCTTCATCTTCGCTTTGAATCGCGATTGCTTCCGTTAGCAAAGCGGCTTTGCTTTCCTCAAGCGACAAGCCTTTCTCGATGTAAGAAGCGGCAGCTGCTTTCATGCGATCAAGTGCCCAGAACAAGTTAACTGCGGTTGGTCTTGAAGTCGCAAGATATTCTGCTTGCTTGACGACTTGCGCGAGCCATGCCTCAGTGGTTTGCTCATCTCGGCTGCCTAGAACGACTCCGTAAGCTGCTGAAATGCCGATGGCTGGAGCTCCGCGTACTTTTAAGTGGCGAATCGCTTCCCATACATCCTCTGCAGTCGTTAAAGGCAAATAAACGATTTCTTCTGGCAAAAGCCGTTGGTCAAGTAAATCAAGCCTGTCTTCGGTCCAGATAACCGATTGCAAGCCAGCATAATTATTTGTTGTCATGGTGTCATTTCCTCTCTGTGTTCAATCATTTATTTGCAAGTGATAAGGCAACGTCGATAACTTCCTCAATGGATTGCGTATTGCGGTTGTTGCGAATCAGCGATGTTCCAATAGCAAGAGCGAGGCGCTGAGCTTTCTGTTTAGCAGCTGCATCAGGGATACGATCTACATCGATTACATGAGACAAACCGACGATTCGGCGTACGGTTTTGCAGCCTGCAAAACCAACAGCGTCCTGCAGCAAACGATTCATATAGTAATCTTGGTAGCCTGGTGTTGAAGAAGCAATACGATCGAGACCATGCTCATCCCATAATGCACGGAATTTTTGATCGAATAGGTTCCACACATCACGCACCGAATCGGTCAAATAACGACGGAAGTCATTTCTCGTTTCTGTATCCGTGCTCCAATGCTCTTGTCCTGCAAAGTTGAGAAGCAAATTCGCAATAACAGCACCGATGTCGAAGCCAATTGGACCATAATAAGCGAATTCAGGATCGATGACCTTTGTAGATTCAGGCGTTACGAAAACACTGCCCGTATGAAGATCGCCATGCAACAGCGCTTGTGCATTTGTTAAAAATTTGTCACGCAGAATCGCTACTTCAAAATGAAGCTGTGAATCCTGCCAAAGCGCCTCAGCAGCATCCTGAATAGTTGGATCAAAGCTGTTGTTAGGCGAATTCGTATAAGGATCGTCGAATATAAGATCCTCTGTTATTTTACATAACTCAGGATTAATAAAAGCTTTTACGCGCTGCTTCTTTTCCTGCTGGTTCATGCCAAGATCAGAGGTGAAAAATAAAGTCCGCGCCATAAATGTTGAAATATCGTCCGCGAATTTAGGATAACGTGTTCCGCCAATCAGCCCTTGACGCATGATAATATGATCGCTGAGATCTTCCATAATCGTGAGATAGAGCTCTGGGTCATATTTATAAACGTTTGGAACGAGTCCAGGAGCAAGCTCGCCTTCCAAAATAAGCTTATCACTTTCAATACGTGCACGATCGAGTGTAAGTGGCCAAGACTCCCCAACAACTTTAGCATAAGGAAGCGCCTGTTTCATAATAAGGCTCTTGCCGCTGCTAGAATCAACGATGTGGAAAACCAAGTTTAAATTACCGTCTCCAATTTCTCGGCTGGTTAAACTTGCTCCCTCTGGGAAATAACCGTCAAGCGAAAGAGCTATTTGAATGGCTTCTTGTTCTGATAATGGATGATATGCAGACACGGCTGTCCACCTCCGGTTTATAGTAGTTGGGCAGCAATGCCCAGTATTCATCTCAACATAGTATAATGTATATTATTTCGCCTTGGAATACCCTCATTTGATATAATGTTATCAATTATAGACAAGTTGGATGGAGGAAGTATAGTGACTGCACAAAAAGAACAACAGTCGATCGCTTTGAAAGAGTGGGCTGTCAGTGTAAAAGCGCTCGCAGAGGGGCAGCAAATTATCGTTATGCGTAAAGGCGGAATCATTGAAGAAACGCGAGATTTTCAGCTTATTAGCCCCTGCTTTTATTTAATGCCTGCTTACGAGCACCAGAAGAAACATCTTCTAAAGGAGCAATATGTTGACGGTTTGGATGAAACGTTAGCGAATTGGTCGATAGACATGGAAACGATTAAGCTAGAAGCTTACGCTGAGGTCGTTGAAGATATTGAAGTAACGGATCAAGAAACACTCGATCGTTTACGCGATTTGCATATATGGACAGATACGTTTGCAGAGGAAAGATTGCGCTGGAAAAAAACCAAGCCGCTGCATGTTTTATTGCTTCGAGTTTACCGATTGGAGAAGCCTTTGGAAATTTCGATGAGGCCTGCTTATAATGGATGCAAATCTTGGGTAAGAATGGAAGATGAAATACCATCTCCAAAGATTTTGCCTGTACTGGATGAAGAAACATTTCTGTCAGAAGTTCAAAAAATTAAAAATGCATTGGCATAAAAGATTTATTTTGATCAAAGGATCTTACGAGGAAAACCCATCTAATTGCCGATTAAAGGTGAAATAGGAGAAATATAAGCCGAAATCAACCTTTAGCTTTTCGTTTTATATCTACAATAAAAAGACATTATCAATGAATCAAAGACATCTCACATTGATTTATAACAAAAACTATATTAAAATGATTATTGAGAATCATTGAGAATCACTCTATAATAGAAAGTCTATTATTTATAGAMGTGACTGAGCGAATTAAACCAACCTTGGAGGGATCAGCATATTATGTCTACTCATTTTGTCATTGATGGTCTGAAAGCGGCTATCGACGGAAAAGAGATTTTGAAAGGTATTAACCTAGAAATTAAAGGTGGAGAAATTCACGCGATCATGGGCCCGAACGGTACCGGTAAATCTACACTGGCATCCGCTTTGATGGGACATCCTAAATATGAAGTAACAGAAGGAACGGCAGTACTAGATGGCGCTGACATCCTTGAAATGGGTGTTGATGAGCGCGCACTTGCTGGTTTGTTTCTTGCAATGCAATATCCAAGTGAAATTCCAGGCGTAACAAACTCTGACTTTCTACGCAGTGCGCTAAATGCACGTCTTGGCGAAGGCAATGAAATCTCGTTGATTAAATTCATTCGCAAAATGGAAAGCAAAATGAAAGAGCTTGAAATGAATGCTGAATTCGCTCATCGTTACCTTAACGAAGGTTTCTCAGGCGGCGAGAAAAAACGTAACGAAATTTTGCAAATGATGCTTCTTGATCCAAAAATCGTTGTTCTTGATGAGATCGATTCAGGTCTTGACATAGATGCACTTCGTATCGTATCACAAGGCGTAAATGCTATGCGTTCGGAAGATCGCGGTTTCCTTATCATTACTCACTATCAGCGTTTGCTTAACTATATTACTCCAGACTATGTACATGTTATGATGCAAGGCCGTATCGTTAAATCGGGTGGTCCTGAGCTGGCTGAGCGTTTGGAAAACGAAGGTTATGATTGGGTAAAAGAAGAGCTTGGAATCGAAGATGAAACGGTCGGTCAGGCTTAAGCAGAGAAGGGGGCAAAACGGATGAGTACACAACTATCAACGCAGGCCAACCGTCAAGCTGCTGAAGCGCTGGCACGTAGTAAAGGCGAGCCGAACTGGCTTGTTGAACTGCGCGGAGAAGCGGCAGACCTTGCCGGAACACTCGGATGGCCTAAGCCGGAGAAGGTTCGTATTGAACGGTGGAATTTGACAGCACTAGGAAACTACGAGCAACCGACAACGGTTGGAGCAATTAGCGAACTTCCACAAGCTGTTCGTGAATTGATCACAGAAGGAACTGAAAATTTGCTTGTTCAACGTAATTCCGGCATCGTATGGAATCAGTTTTCAAACGAATTGGCTAGCAAAGGCGTTATTTTCACAGATTTGGAGACGGCATGCAAAGAGCATGGCGACCTCGTTCAAAAATATTTGTTCCAAGCAGTAGCGAAGGACGAAGATAAGCTTACAGCACTTCATGCAGCACTTTGGAACGGTGGCGTATTCGTTTACGTTCCTAAAGATGTTGAAGTCGAGCTGCCGCTTCAAGCGATTTTCTACAATGATAATGCTGAAGCGACATTTGCTCCGCATATCTTGATCGTAGCGGACAATAATAGCCGAGTGACATATGTGGATTGTGTTGTATCCGAACCGGGAGCAAGCAGTGCTCCTTTCGTACATCCATCTGTTGTTGAAGTGTTCGTGAAGCCAGGCGCTCATGTTCGTTTCAGCTCCATTCACCATATGGCTGAGACGGGCGTGGATATGTCAATCCGTCGTTCGGTTATTGAAAATGACGGCCAAATGGAATGGATTATCGGTGATTTGAATGACGGAAATACGTTGTCAGACACGAAATCCATGTTGAAGGGCACAGGCTCTACTTCTGATGCAAAAGTTATCAGCGTAGGCAAAAATGCTCAACAAAACAGCTTGACGACGCAAGCCGTTCACTTCGGCAAAAGCTCCGACAGCAACATGGTAACACGTGCAGTAATGAAGGATTCCGCTTCAGCGATCATCAACGGAATTACAAAAATCGAGAAGGGTGCGACGAAAGCGAACGGTGTACAAACCGAGAAGGTGCTCATGCTGAGCCCTAAAGCGCGCGGCGATGCCAATCCGATTTTGCTTATAGATGAAGATGATGTAACAGCAGGCCACGCAGCAAGCGTGGGGCAAGTAAACCCTGAGCAGGTATATTACCTAATGTCTCGCGGTATATCTAAGCAAGACGCTGAACGTCTAATTATTTACGGCTTTTTGGCTCCAGTCGTATCGGAAATTCCAGTCGAGGCGGTACGCGGTCAGCTTCAGCGTTTGCTCGAAAGGAAGCTAGAGGGATGAATATAAATGCGATTCGGGAGCAGTTCCCGATATTGCATCAAGAAATAAACGGGCACCCGCTCGTTTATCTGGACAGCGCGGCATCTTCGCAGAAGCCGCGCTCCGTCATTGATGCGGTTAATCGGTACTATGAGCTGGATAACGCGAACGTTCATCGCGGTGTGCATACACTTGGTTCCAGGGCGACTGATGCCTATGAGGGAGCGCGCGAGAAGGTAGCGAAGTTTCTGAATGCGGGAGCACCGGAGCAAATTATTTTCACACGCGGTACTACAACAGCACTAAACTTGGTTGCTTCAAGCTATGCACGCAGTGTATGCGGTGAAGGTGATGAAATTGTCATCACACCGATGGAGCATCACAGTAATTTAATTCCGTGGCAGCAAGCTGCTAAGGCCACTGGCGCAACGTTGAAATATATCCCGATGCAGCCCGATGGTACCATTTCTCTTGAGGATATTGAGAAAACGATCACTCCACAGACGAAGGTGGTTTCCATCACTTACGTCTCGAACGTGCTCGGTCTTATAAATCCGATTAAAGAAATTACCCAAATTGCACATCGTAATGGTGCCATTATGGTCGTGGATGGTGCACAGAGCACACCGCATATGAAGATCGATCTCCAAGATTTGGATGTTGATTTTTATGCTTTTTCTGGTCATAAAATGTGTGGTCCTACCGGCATCGGCGCATTATATGGCAAGAAGGCACTGCTTAACAAGATGGAGCCGATTGAGTATGGCGGCGAGATGATTGATTTTGTTGATTTTTATGAGTCTACGTGGAAAGAGATTCCGTACCGCTTTGAAGGCGGCACTCCCATTATTGCGGGTGCGGTTGGACTCGGTGCTGCAATTGACTTCCTACAAGAAATTGGACTAGATGAAATTGATCAGCATGAGAGACGTTTAGCCACATATGCTTACGAGAAGCTATCTTCGCTGGAAGGCATCACATTGTACGGTCCGAAGCAAAATCGTGTAGGACTCATCACATTCAACTTGGATGATGTACATCCGCATGATGTTGCGACCGTGCTTGATTCCAAAGGCATTGCGATTCGTGCAGGCCATCACTGCTGCCAGCCGCTAATGCGTTGGTTGAATGTATCGGCAACGGCAAGAGCAAGCTTTTATTTATATAATACTGAAGATGAAATTGACCGCTTAGCCGATGCCTTACTACAAACAAAGGAGTTCTTCGGTCATGCAATTGGATGATTTATATCGCAGAGTCATTATGGATCATTATAAAAATCCTAGAAATCGCGGAACCTTGGATGAAGAATCAGTTACCATCAACCTGAATAACCCTACTTGTGGCGATCGTATATCGCTGCAGCTGCAGGTCGTAGACGGCAAAGTTGCCAATGCGAAGTTCAGTGGTGAAGGCTGTTCGATCAGCATGAGCTCTGCATCGATGATGACAGAGGCGATAAAAGGAAAAACATTTGATGAGGCGCTTGCCATGGCTGAGAAATTCTCAGCTCTAATGAAAGGCGAACCGGTTGAATTTGATGAATATGAGGAATTGGATGCACTTTCTGGTGTAAACAAATTTCCTGCAAGAATTAAGTGTGCGACACTAGCGTGGAACGCTTTACGCAAAGGGATCGAGCAGCAAGAATCACATTAAACTAGATTTATGAGGAGCGTGAATGACCATGGCTAAATCAATGCCGGAAATGGAAGATTATAAGTATGGTTTCCGTGACGAGCACAAAGCCGTATTCGAATCAGGCAAAGGTTTAACGGAAGAAATCGTACGTACGATTTCGGATATTAAAGGTGAGCCGGAGTGGATGCTGGATTTCCGCTTGAAATCACTGGAGCAATTTTTCAAAATGCCGATGCCTAAATGGGGCGGCAACATGGATGAGCTTGATTTTGACGACATCCAATATTATGTTCGTGCTTCAGACAAGCAAGGGAAAACATGGGAGGAAGTTCCTTCCGAAATTAAAGAAACATTTGACAAGCTGGGTATTCCAGAAGCTGAGCAAAAGTTTCTAGCCGGCGTATCGGCTCAATATGAGTCCGAGGTCGTTTATCACAGCATGCAAGAGGATCTTGAGAAGCAAGGCGTTATCTTCACAGATACGGATACTGCGCTTCGTGAGTATCCTGAGCTTATGAAAGAATATTTCGGAACGATTATTCCTCCGAATGACAATAAATTTGCTGCTTTGAACAGTGCGGTATGGTCAGGCGGAAGCTTTATCTACGTACCAAAAGGCGTAAAATGCGAAGTGCCTTTGCAGGCATACTTCCGTATTAACTCCGAGAACATGGGTCAATTTGAGCGTACGCTTATTATTGCCGATGAAGACAGCTCCGTTCACTATGTAGAAGGCTGTACAGCTCCCGTTTACAGCACAAACTCTTTGCACAGTGCGGTAGTTGAAATCTTGGTTAAGAAAAATGCACGCGTTCGTTACACTACGATTCAAAACTGGGCACCGAATATCTACAACCTGGTTACTAAACGTGCGGTAGCTGATGAGAATGCTACGATGGAATGGGTAGATGGAAACATCGGCTCCAAGCTGACGATGAAGTACCCAGCTGTTGTCCTTCGCGGTCGCGGCGCAAAAGGTATGGTATTGTCCATTGCCGTTGCCGGCAAAGGCCAGCATCAGGATGCAGGGGCAAAAATGACTCACCTTGCACCAGATACGAGCTCGACAATTATTTCCAAATCAATCAGTAAGCATGGCGGTAAAGTAACATACCGTGGTCTTGCATCCTTCGGACGCAACTCCGACGGCGCGAAAGCTAATATCAAATGTGATACGCTTATTCTCGATAATGAATCAACGTCAGATACGATTCCTTATAACGAGATTTTGAACGATAACATCACACTTGAGCATGAAGCAACAGTATCGAAGGTTTCTGAGGATCAACTGTTCTACCTCATGAGCCGTGGTCTGAGCGAAGCGGAAGCAACGCAAATGATCGTAATGGGCTTCATCGAGCCGTTCACGAAAGAACTGCCGATGGAATATGCGGTAGAGATGAACCGTTTGATCAAGTTTGAGATGGAAGGTTCAATCGGTTAATAAAAACGTAGGCGTATCAAGGGCTAAACGGTTTCAAAATATCGTATGATAACGTTTTGATACCGTTTAGTCAAATACGCTACTACTTTGAATTTCTATTTGCTAGTAAATCGGTGAATCCGTAGATATTTTCTACGGATTCTTTTTTTTATTTCTTTAAGCAATTTCTGCAATAAATCGGGGAAACGGAAATCAAAAATGATTATAAATGAACAGTAAAAAAAATGACATCGAAAAATCCTCGACTGGCTAGGTCGAGGAGATAACTAATACAGACTGTATAGAAATAACCCTATGATTCAAAGATTAAACAGGTTTACCTGTCAGACTGTTTTCAAACATATCAATTATAACGAGGAAATGTTCTGCTTCTCGGAATACATGATCCGCCAATAACGGATGAATGATACTTTTTATACGGCAGGCTTCAATAAGGTCTCGAGCTGTACTTTTAAAGTCACGAAGCGATTTAACTGACACTCTATTTTGATCAAGAAATTGGTCAAGTAGCGGAACAGTTTGCGATTGAGGTCGCATAGACTCTAAGTCCCTTGCTTGAAATAGTAACGTGTCAAATTCTTCACTGAAGTTATTCGCTTGTTCCACTAACTGTCGCTCTGAAGGATCAAGCAAGTGACTAATGAATTTGGCGTGGTCTGCCATGATTCTTAGAAAGAAAACATTCTCGTCGATAATAGCATCAGGCAGTGGCTGTAACTGACCTAAATTTAATTCCGACAAACGATTTCTGAAATAATTAGCTTCTCTGCTCACAYGATCAACTAACAATGGGAAGTTGTTTGCACCTGGAAGTTTGCAAGTCAGAATTAAACCGAGCACTTTTCTTTTGAAAGCCCAAATGTAAGAAACAGCAGTATAAACTTCTTCATTGAATCTTTTAATTACGGTAGGATCTGTTTCAATTGTATAAGCATTAGATTTATTTTCGATTGATTCAAAAACGGCATAGAAATGATTTGCTTCATTAATTAGTTGTGTATCTTCACATCGGAAACCCAATTTAAGAAAAAGAGAATGCTCTTTCATAATACGAGACCAAAACCTAACTTCTTCTAGAGAACGAGCTACAAATGACTGATCTAACAATGGCGAAATCCTCCCTTGATACATTATCTTTAAGAGTACTGTATGAAAGGAAGGTTTGTTCTATTCCCTTCCTAGTATTCTAAGTAGCTTCATTTAGTCATAGTCGAAATGGAAGGTTCAATCGGTTAACGATAGAGCCAATAGGAAAAAGGGGCTGTCCCAAAGTAGAATTTTCTACTTTAGGGCAGCCCCGTTTCCATGTTCATCGTATCCGTCTATTTTTCGAGTAGAAGCTTTACTGCTTTCTCGAAATAGCTGCTAAGCTTAGCGGTTTCTTCCATGTTGCCATGTGCCCAATAAAAAATCATCGCATTGTTTATCTTATAAATACGAGGGTAAAGCATATTAATCAATTCGGTTTGTTTTGAAAATCCTTTAGACCCTCTTCAAGCTGCTGCTCCGATTTAAAAATATAAATGGAAACCTGTTCTAGGCGAGTAGAGTCAGCTTCATTGTTTATAGGACTAACCGTATATCTGCTAGGATTAATACCATCCAAAATCCATTCCTTATCTGGACGGATCGGAGTCAAAAGCAGCTGCTGATTGCTTAATTCTTTTTCAATTAGACTTAAATAAAGGGGTGATTTGGTTATTATAGGATCAATGATTTGTGCCGTAATGGAGAACCGTATGGGTGGCGATGAATCGAGCTGCATAGCTGCTGCTCTTATAGCCACTGGCTGACCAATATGCAGCTTGCCATAGACTTCTTTATCGATGGTGTACCACGCTAGCTCGCGATTCTGTTCTGCTTTTGTAAACCAATCATCCATCGAATGGCTTTTTCTCTCGTCTTCTGACCAGTTCGCAGCCACTAAAATTCGATTCGATGCATCTCGGGCCATAACTTTTTTGTCCATTACAAGTCCTTCGACCACTTTCTCTGGCTCTGACCAAGATAGTATTTCCCGAATCTTAATTGTGTTAGAAGGAGATAGCCTGAACATCGTATGCGAGTCATCTAAATTAACGATTGAATCTGTTTTATCATCACCGATCAAAAGATAATATTCAGAGCTGCCGATTATTACTTTATAAGTTGGAGCTGCCATTTTCACGATACCTTTTAATGGTTCAGCTTCTTCAAAAGTTTGTTTAAATACATCTACAAGGTCGGCTTCCGTTATGGTCTGATAGATGGTTTCAATAGCTGCCTTGCTGCCATCAGCATTTTTGAGGTTATAAATGACAACTTTTTCACGGACTCGATTCGGCTGTTCGTTCGGTTCAATGATTGTTAGCTCGCTTGGTTGAACAGTTGGTGTATTACTAATTGCTTCGGATTTGCATCCGGTCATCATTAAAGCAATAATGATTATTGCTAAAATGCTTCTCACTCCATCACCTCTAGTCTTAATTTGCATATTTGGTATCATTTACAATAACAACGATAAAATCATTGTATAAGTTGCGAACGTGGTTGATAAGAATAAGCGGCAGCATAAAAAAAACCCGCAATCGCAGATATGATCTGCAATTCGGGTTGTTTTTGAAACATTTAAATATAAACCTGCTGGATTTCATACTCACGCTCAATGGCCATATCGATGAATTCTTCACCAATTTGAATAAGCGGGCGGAAAAACTCGGTAGGGTGAGTCATGACAATAATTCCACTTTCTCCACCTACAAGCTCGATTCTTTTGCCTATGAAATTAGGCATCATATGTTTAATAAAGGTGTGGGTTGTATAGGGATCAAGCTCTTTGAAGCTCAGCTGATAAAGTTCCTTTAGTACAAAAAGCAAATCACGCTTCTGTTGATACACGCGCTGGGAAATCATCGCACTGTAAATATCGACTACAGCAATGATTTTGGATACGGGATGAATCTCATCACCCTTCAGACCTTGAGGATATCCAGTGCCATCATTTCGCTCATGATGTTGAAGTGCTCCAATGGCTACAAATGGTTCATCCAGAGAGTCTAAAATAATTTCATGTCCGTATAAGGTGTGTCTCTTCACTTCTTCGTACTCTTCATCAGTCAGCTTCCCAGGCTTATTTAAAATGCTCTCTTCAATTCGGCATTTTCCGATATCATGGAGGAAGCCGGCATTGCCGATACGAACAGCTTCTTCATTGGAGTACCCGACCCAAGTAGCGAGATAATACGACAACATACCGACCTGCACGGAATGCTGATACGTATAATCGTCTTTAGAATTGAGTAATAGCAGCATAGATACAACATCGCGTTCCATTTGGAGGTTGCTCAGTAGAGGCTGGAAGATGGACGTTACTTCCTCGACATCCACTTTTCCTTGCTGATTCGCTTTCGTGAATAATCCCTCAAAGCTTTTGACAGCGTTTTCGTAAAGGGGCTGAACGGTAGGAAGCCACTTGGGATTTATAGTAGATTCAAGTGTACGACCTTCCGTTTCTTCGCTTACTCTTTCATCTATATCAATATAGTCCATTTGATGTTGAAATAATCTTGATATATCTTGGTTATTGAGTACTGTTCCTTTGGAGAGTACATGAAGTCCGTAATTGTTGAAAGTGTCATTGCTTAAACGGTCTCCATTAATTAATTCTGTAACATGAACTCTCATCGAGACACCTCATTGGTAGTAGTAGAAAAGATATACCTACAATAGTAGCAATGATTGATCGGATTGGCAATATGAGGGTATTATAATAGCGACTAATTACCTAATAATTCAGCATAAAGCGACCTTGCTTTTGATAATTGATCTGTGCCTTGGACGATGGCTCGGCCATCCTGGAACAGGACTAAGGTCAAATCAGCCTCAAGTTCAATTCGCAGTAAAAAACGATTGCGTGTTATTGTGCCAACCGGCTTTAAGCGTTCAGCTAACTCTTCCAAGTTCAGTAGAGCATCTTGACTCGGTGTAATTTGCACAGAATGGCGACCGCATAGAGCAGCAGCTGATCCCGACATTTGGTCTTCCAAAAATGCGAACTGCCTATTTCCGCAGCAGTCGCAATGGCTTCGCTTCGATTTGGCCACAGAAATAGGAAGCCAAGCATGATTCCAAAGGTCAACTTGAAATAAGGTGCCGTGAAGTGCGTTCTTGTTGCCTGAGAGCAGCTTAATGGCTTCCGTTGCTTGAAGAGAGCCGATGATGTCAACGACTGGAGAGATGACACCTGCCGTTTCACAAGTATCGGTCGTTCCAGGCGGAGGCGGTTCATTGAACAAGCATCGGTAGCAGGGGGATTCGCCTGGTATAATCGTCATTGTCATGCCCGATGCGCCGACGGCTCCGCCATAAATCCAAGGAATGCTGTACTTCACGCTATAATCATTAATTAAATATCGAACAGAGAAGTTGTCACTGCCATCAACAATAAGATCAACATCAGTGAGTAATTCTTCCGCATTCATTGCCGTTAAATCAGCAACTATCGGATCAATGAAGACAGAGCTGTTCATGGCTCGCAAATGCGCAGCAGCGGCCTCTGCTTTGGGAAGCAGCGATAATACATCTTCTTCGGTATACAGCATTTGCCGCTGTAAATTACTCCATTCAATAATGTCCCGGTCTATAATACGCACATATCCAACGCCGGATCTGACTAAATGCTGGGCGATGACAGAACCAAGCGCACCCATGCCAACGACCGCTGCGCGACTGCCGGTAAGCAGCTGTTGTCCTTTCTCTCCAACGGGTGAGAAGCGGACTTGTCTCGCATAACGAGCTGATCCCACGCCCGATATTTCAGGCGCAGCGTTATTTTGTGTGATTGGTTTGTTCATTTTTGCTAATCTCCTTAAAAGCATCGTGAAGCCATGTTCGACACGCCTAGTTGTAATTCTAAAAGTCCTTTAATTGTTCAGTAGGATTCCACGGGCCAAGCTGATGCCCTTTCCATTCTGATCCGTCTTCCCAAATTTCTTTCTTCCATATAGGGACGATTTGTTTAAGACGTTCAATGGCGTAGCGGCTCGCCTCGTAACAGCTGTCACGGTGGGGGGATGACACCGCGATAACGACGCTTGTCTCAGCGAGGCCAACAACGCCAATTCTATGGCTGATGGCACATAAGGCGCCTTGCCAGCGCTCGGCAATTTCATTGCCAATTTGCTGCATCGTTGCAATGGCCATCGGTGCATAGGCTTCATATTCAAGCCGTACCGTACGCTGCCCATGTGTCCATTCACGCGTTGTTCCTACAAATGCAATAGAGGCACCATTTTCCGGTACAATAACTTTTGCAAGCACAGCATCGGAGCTAATGACATCGTTTGTTACGATATAGCGCTCTATAGGCTCCTTGGCAAGCTCTTGTTTCTCTTCTCCTCCGGATACTGGCGGAAGCAGGGCTAGCTCGTCAGAGGCGTGTATGATCGTATCCTCGGCGGCGTAAACGTGGTTGCATGCGATAAAAGCTATCTGTATTAATGCTTGATGATCTGGGTATTCGTCAGAAATGGCGGCCTTCAGATCGGCTACGCTCATTTTCTCCAAATCCGATTGCAGCTGTATGGAAGGGGCCCCAATTCGCTCGGGAAGCCCTGCAAATAATTTAATAATCCAGTCATATTTCATGGTATAAAACCTCTCATCGTATAGGCTTGAAGCTGTTTATAGAATATCATAATTCAAGAAAAAATGTTATGCTTATACTCGTACAGAAAGGGAGTGAAGGTCATGCCGACATTGACGGATCGTTTTGGACGGGTACACGATTACTTACGTATTTCAGTAACGGATCGTTGTAATTTGCGATGCTTGTATTGCATGCCAGAGGAAGGAATGGAATTCACAGAATCAGAAAATTTACTTTCCTATGATCAAATTGTCGAGGTAGTTGAAGCGGGTGCGGCGCTTGGCATTACGAAGCTGCGCATTACCGGAGGCGAGCCGCTTATAAGGCCGGGTCTCGATGGTTTAATTAAAAGATTATCTGCCATAGCTGGCATTAAAGATATAGCATTAACGACGAATGGTGTTTTTCTAGCCAAACAAGCGGAAGCGCTTCGAGCAGCAGGCTTGAATCGTGTCAATATTAGTTTAGATACGCTGGACTCCGCAAGATTTCGCTTTATTGCAAGAAGCGGGGAATTAAAACGTGTGATGGAAGGAATCGAAGCGGCAGCAGCAGTAGGCTTCGACCCTATTAAGCTGAATTGCGTGCTTCTTAAAGAAGTAAATGAGGATGAAATTGCCGCATTTTTAAAACTCGCCTACGAGCAGCCGATGCATGTTAGATTTATTGAATATATGCCAATCGGCCATGCGGATGAAAATTGGAAAAAGCATTATTTGCCGCTTTCGCGTGTACTGGAAGTAGCAGAGCAAGAAGGCTATACGATTAGCCGCGGACCAAACGTGCATGGAAACGGTCCTTCAGAGGATTGGCAAATGAAGGGCGGCCGCGGCTCCTTCGGGCTTATTCATCCCATCAGCGATCACTTCTGCAGCAATTGCAATCGGCTGCGCTTAACAGCGGATGGGTCCATTAAGCCTTGCTTATATTGGGTAGATGAGCTGAATGTAAGAGAAGCATTCGGGCATCCAGAGGAAATGCAGCAATTGCTGCTGAAATCGATGGACATTAAGCCGGAAAATCATGAAATGGCGGCTAAGCTGGCTGACAGCGCACAAACGCATATTCCTACCGAACGGCGGATGTCGCAGATTGGAGGCTGAGAAGCAGCTGATGCATGAGATCAAGATTGAACATTTTGAGATAGGAATGTCCGTTACGACCCCAGAGGAGATGGCAAAACTTTCGGGCGCAAGCTTCCTTATTGCAGGCAGAGTGCCGGATGCTGAAGGTGAAGCATTTGACTTATATCAATGGTACGCTGCATGGATGAGGGACAATAATTCTGAGAATGCTGCAGTGTCCAAGACGCCATCTTATTTAATCGTAGAAGCGGCGGATTCTTTCGAGGCTACTATTCCATGGGAGCAGCTTGAGCAGGCGGCTGTGCTTTACCGGATTAATGGCTTGCCTTTGCAGAAGGCAGGCCCTATCCGCCTTTATGTGCCCAACGGCAGCAGCAAATGCTTAAATGTGAAAAGTATCGTTAAACTCAAAATGGGACACGATGAGCCAAATACGCAGGTTGAAGCTGCATATGGTTTTAAGCATACATTTTCGATGAATGATTTGCGTAATAACAAGTAGACTGGTTTTGTGTCGCTGAGTACAGGCATTAAGGAGGCGTGCATGAATTTGACGGACAGTTTTCGTACAAGGGTAGTGCTTCTTCATAGCAATGATATACATAGTCGTCTGGAGCATGCCGCCAAGATCGCTTCTTTTATCGCAGAGGAAAGACGAAGCTGGGGCAATGAGCGAGTGCTTGCGGTAGACTGCGGAGACCATATGGATCGCATGCGAGTGGAGACCGAAGGCAGCGATGGGATTGTTAATGTAGAACTTTTAAATCAAGCTGGGTATGAAGTAATAACACTTGGCAATAATGAAGGGCTTACTTATTCTTCTCAGACGATTTCGGAGGCGTATACTGATCGCGCTCAGTTTGCTGTCGTTTGTGCCAATATGCACGAGGCTGCTTCAGGTGAGCAGCCTGATTGGCTGCTGCCAAGTATTATTATTGACAAAAATGAACTTCGAATCGGTATCATAGGCGTCACAGCGGCCTTTTCTGACTTTTATTCTTTGCTAGGCTGGCAGGTATCCGATCCATTCGCGGCGGTGCAAGAACAGGCGGCAAAGCTGAGAGATAAGGTAGATGTGCTGGTAGTGATGTCCCATATCGGGATTACCTTCGATAAGCAAATGGCGGAGAAGCTTGAGGGCATCGATCTTATTTTGGGAGCACATACCCATCATTTATTGGAAGAGCCGATTGTTATCGGTAATACGACGATTTGTGCAGCGGGGAAATTCGGCGAGTATATCGGGCGAGTAGAAATCGGAATGGACGATGTTTCCTCGCGCCCAATGTTCCGCGCAACCTGCGTTCCTACGGCCGCAATGGCAGAGCATCCGGAAGCTGCCGCCATCATCGGCAGCTATCTAAAGGCGGGACAGCAGCGCCTAAGCCGGGTTATCGCCCGGCTTTCTGCACCGCTGCCCGCCAGAGCCGAGCGGGAATCACCGCTCGGCAACCTGCTGGCCGCTGGCTTGCGCCGCTGGACCGATGCCGAAATCGGCATAGTCAACGCTGGACAGCTGCTCGGCGGCCTCGCGCAAGGGGACGTGACAGCGGGCGAATTGCACGCCCTCTGTCCGTCGCCGATTAATCCGTGCCTCATGCTCATCGCAGGCACGGATATAAGGACAGCGCTGGAGCAAGCGCTGCTTCCCGAATTTATCCATAAGCCGATCAAGGGATACGGCTTTCGCGGTGAAGTGCTTGGAACGCTTGCCATAGATGGCTTGTCCGTTACCTATGATTCGAACAGAATGCCGATGGATAGACTCATACAGGTAACAGTTAATGGAGAAACGCTGGATGATGAACGACTGTATAAGCTGGGAACGATCGATATGTTCAGTTTCAAGGCGGGTTACGAGTCGCTCGCCAGCGCGGTGCAAGTGAACTATTACTTGCCTGAATTCATTCGAGACGTGATTGAAGCGCAGCTGCAAAATTCGTCTGAATTGGCGGAATGTTGTCAGCTAAGATGGGAAAATACCTCGATTTGACAAAGAATATGAAAAATATCGACAATTCATGTCGAAAAAATAGTATAAAATGGTTGCGATTTTCCCGTATATCCCGTACATTAACATTACGAACGATTTTTTCCGATGTAATAGTTAGCCGACTTTTAATGGGGAAGGATCGAGAAAATGCGGTTGTTGCCAATAGCGAAATGCAGGCCGGGTATGAAGCTGGCCAAAAAAATATTTTCTCAAGAAGGTATCGTTCTTCTTGGCGAAAATATGGAACTGACAGAGAGACTTATATCCCGCTTGGATCAATGCGGAATTCAATATGTTTATATAACAGATCCGAAGACGGATGATATTGTGCTGCCTTCTTTAATTAGAGAGGAAACGATGCAAATCGCGCTGAAGGAAATTCGAACGAATTTCCGCGAAATGATGGATCGTCCTAAACGCAAAAAAGGCGTAACCTACCCCTATATCGCACAGCCATTTAAAAATATGATGAATATGATTATCGATGACCTCTCCGGTCATAAGGATGCCATGATCATGCTAATGGACATGAGCTCCGTTGATCATTATTTGTTCCAGCATTCTTTAAACGTCTGCGTTTATACGACACTGCTCGGTATGTCGAACGGCTATTCTAAGGAAGAGCTTACGACGCTTGGCATGGGCGCTCTTCTTCACGATATCGGCAAGACGCAGATTGCGATTGATGTGTTAAGAAAACCAGGCTCCCTCTCCAAAGAGGAGTTCGAAGCGATGAAGCAGCATGCGAGAATCGGTTACGAGCTGCTCAAGGATGAGCCTAACCTGCCGCTGCTTGTTGCCCACTGTGCATTCCAGCATCATGAGCGAATTGACGGAAGCGGTTATCCGCGCGGAATCAAAGGCAATGAAATTCATGATTATGCCAAGTGGATCGGGTTGGTCGATTCGTATGACGCCATGACAACAAATCGCGTCTACAGTGCTCCAATGCTTCCACATCACGCGATTGAGCGGCTTTATGCCGGTACGGGAACGTTATACGAGCAGCGAATGCTGCAGCTGTTCCGCGATAAGGTTGCTATTTACCCGATTGGAATAACAGTTAAGCTGCAAACAGGAGAGTCGGGTATCGTAGCAGATCTTAATCATTCTTACCCGCATCGACCTATTATTCGTGTTCTATATAATGAAGCGGGCGAGGAACTGAAATCGCCTTACGAGATCGATTTGTCGAAGCAGCTCACGATGATGATTGTCAGCGTGAACGATGACGCGAGCGAAGTGCAGTTTGCCTCAGGAATTTAACGAAAGACAGATTGGGAGCCGCTTAGGGCTCCTTTTTGCTTCTTTTTTTGCCGTTTTATTTGCTTCCTTTGCAGTCGCGCATTACAATAACTAAAGAATGATTCATTCCAGAAAATAAGTCAGGTGCTGAAGAAAAATGAACACAATACAATTTCAACAATCAAGAACACCGTTATCCACACTTTCGCCAACGAATGATCCGTGGGATCCCATCCGTTCGTTGCAGCAATATGGAAGACATCGCTTAACAAGCGTCGAAATGACCGTTTCCAACCTATGCAATATGCGATGCGAGCATTGTGCTGTTGGAGATACACTTGTAATGACAGAACCCGCCAAGCTGCCGCTTAAGCAGATGCTGGACCGACTGGATGAAGTAGAGCATCTGGAAACGATAAGCATTACAGGCGGGGAGCCATCCTTCTCCGACCGAACGGTTCGTGATTACATGGTGCCGTTGCTTCAATACGCCCGCAGCCGCGGCATTCGCTCCCAAATCAATTCGAACGTGACGCTGCCTTACAGCCGTTATGAGCAGCTAGCTCTTTATCTAGATGTCATGCACATTTCATTTAACTACACGTCTCCGGAAGATTTTCACCAAATTGGATTTGCGAAAGCCAATCATCATGTATCGCTCGAAGCCGCGACCAAGCTTTATGAACGAATGATCGAAAACACGCGTCGCCTTAGCGAGACAGGTGTACTCGTTTCTGCGGAGTCTATGATCAATTACAAAACGTATAACAAAATTGATGAGATTCATCAGCTGATTGTGGATATGGGATGTCAGAGGCATGAGGTACATCCGATGTATCCTAGCTCCTTTGCGAAGGATTTACCTGTTCTCTCACGCGAGCAAATGCTGGAAGCTATTGAACGCTTGCTGAAAGCGCGAGACCAATCCGTTTGGATGCTGTTCGGTACACTTCCCTTTTATCCATGCAGTGACAGCAAATCAGAACGTGAGCTGCTGCGAAGATTAGCGAATGAGCCAAATGTAACGGTACGTAACGATCCTGATGGCCGCAATCGACTGAACGTAAATTTGTTTACAGGCGATGTATTTGTAACCGACTTTTCTGACGTGCCCGCTTTTGGCAACATCGGTTCGTCCAAATTGGAGGATTTATTTGATAAATGGCTGGACCATTCCCTTGCGCAAAGTGTGAATTGTCACTGCCCGGTCGCTTCATGCTGCGGACCTAACCTACTTGTTAAGGATATGTACTATAAAGATGTTAATTTCCATGAGCGCAGCGCAGTGCTGGATTAGTATGAAAGAGCTGGTTTAAGAGTGGCGTAAAGTGCATATAAAAGAATAGAGAGGAGGAGAAGCTGTGTCTATTAAGACAATCGTATTTATCGCTTTAGGGTTATTGTTGCTCTATCTGTTTTTTACGGTAGGTGCTCCTTTCTTGCTTGCGCTTGTTGTAGCTATTTTTCTTGAGCCGCTTAATCAGCTGTTTATGAAAAAATTCCGAATGAATCGGCTGGTGGCAGCTACAATATCAAGCAGCCTATTTACGGTTATTCTCATCGGACTAATCGCGCTGCTTGGGGTGAAAGTGGTAGCCGAATTAATAGCCTTTTTCAAAAAAGTGCCCCAATACTTCGAAAATGCCAATGGGATGGTAGACGATCTCATGTTTCAGGCACAATCGTTATATCAAAACTTCCCTCCTGACGCCATTGAAACGTTAGAGAAATGGCTAATGGAGCTAACGAGTACATTAACGAAAATGGTGGGTACGTTATCGAACACCGTTATCGCTTTCGCCTCAAGCATCCCGGGCATGTTCATCTTCTTTATCGTTTTCTTGGTGGCGGTATACATGATGAGCTTTAGTCTAAATACGATGAAGGCAACGGTGCTTTCATTATTTGAAGAAAAATCGCAGCCTCAGGTCAATGATGTGCTGAACAATCTCAAAAAGTCGATTTTTGGTTTCTTGCGTTCGCAGTTTATTTTGAGTGCACTCACCTACATCATTTCGTTGATCGGTTTGCTCATACTTAATGTCAAATATCCGCTTGCTATCGCACTGCTTATTATCATTGTTGATATTATGCCGATTCTTGGAACAGGTTCTGTGCTTGTGCCATGGGGAAGTTATTTGCTGCTGACGGGCAATGTTTTTGTAGGGGTAGGGCTAATTATTCTATTTCTAGTGATTACCGTATTCCGCCGCATCGTAGAGCCYAAAATTCTCGGTGATTCTGTAGGGATCGGCTCATTGTCAGCGCTTGTAAGTTTATATGTCGGCTTCAAGCTCGTCGGTGTTATCGGTGTATTCATCGGACCGCTTGTCGTGATCATCTATATGGCAGCTCGAAGAGCTGGACTATTCCAAATGAAATTCAAGCTATAGCCTTGGAAAAGCCGTGCCAAAGCCGTTGCTAGATACGTATGATACTGCAAAAAAAGCAGATCATGCAGGAGGCATACGAATAAATGGCACCTATTAAAGTTGCAATTGTAACACCAGGCTCCTTCCCGATTCCATCATCAGGAAGCAGCTCGGTTGAGCGGGTGGTAGAGAAATTTGCCCCGCTGCTTAAGCCTTACGCGGAACCTCGTATATTTGGAAGACTGAGCAAGCGATTGCCTCGTCAAGGACAATTTAACGGTGTTGTTTGTGAACGGTTTGCAGCGGGCAATAAGCAGCGATATATTCAAGAGGTAGGACATGYGGTTCACCGTTTTTCTCCTCAGGTCATCGACGTCGAGAATCGTCCCCAATTTGTGCTAACGATGAAGCGATTGAATCCAGGCAAACGAGTCTGGCTTTATTTGCATTCCTCCACCTTTATTTCACCCTCCTATATTTCTTCTGCAAACTTGCATAAGTGCTTGCAGGCAGCAGATAGAATCATCGTAAATAGCGAGTTTCTAAGGCGAATTGTAGTGTCGAAAGCGCCAGAGGTCGCTTCGAAGCTGCGAGTCATTTATCCTGGGGTAGATACGGCAAGGTTTCCTTCACAATATTCCTCCGAAGGAGCCGCCAAACGGGAGAGTTTAAGGCAAAAGAGAGGATTGCATGGTAAAAAAGTGGTGCTTTTTATGGGGAGGCTTATTCCGCTTAAGGGCGTTCATCATCTTCTCAATATCGTGCCGCAGCTTGCCAAAAGCCACCCAGAGCTCGTCGTTATCATCGTAGGGAGCCCATTTTATGGCTCGCATCGCAAAACGGCTTATGCGCGCAAGCTTGAACAGCTTGGACGCAAATGTCCGGGTCATGTTCGTTTTGTGCCCTACGTGCCGCATTCGGAAGTGCCCAGCTGGATGCTCGTTGCTGATGTAGCGGTCGTGCCATCTGGACAGAGGGAGGCATTTGGGCTCGTTAATGTCGAGGCGATGTCCTGCGGCGTTCCGGTAGTCGCAACACGTGCAGGCGGAATGAAAGAAATTATCCGCAATGGTGAAACGGGCTATTTGGTCAATCAGCTTCATATCGAGCGAGAGCTGCGAGAAAAGCTGCATCTGCTGCTTCGCGATAAACAGCTCAGGCAGAAGCTGGGGCGCCGCAGCCGCGAGCGTGTGGAGCAGACATTTACATGGCGCCACACCGCTGATCGATGGGTAAGGCTGCTGAAGGAAAGCGGACTGTAGCAGGCTGTGTTTTTCCGCGGTTTGGAAAATAGAGGGTTGACACCCTTCTTTACTAAACGGTATAGTCAAACAAGGAAATCCACTAGGGGCGCCGTAATGGCTGAGATAAAGCGAATCGCTTTGGTCCCTTTGAACCTGATCTGGGTTATGCCAGCGTAGGAAAGTGGGATTGTGCGTTTATGCTTTGCGCGTGAAAGCTCTGCCGGAATCTGCTGAAGCCTCAGCTTATGCGGCATGACTTTATCTGCTTAGGGGGAACCCTTGCAAGATAACACTCGCATGACGACACTCTTCGACCGCTCCTTTGCTGGAGCGGTTTTTTTGTTTGGCGCCAGTGAATCGATAAAGCTTTGTGGCCGCCATGCACGCTCCAGCAATTGCAGCTCTTGTAGCAGCCTAGCTACTTGTATAGCAGCGGTGTTTTAAACTTTCTCATATGCTTGCGTATGCCTCCAGGAGGAATTCTATTATTCCATTAGGAGGTTTTTGTTATGTCTATTTTTTCTACTCCGCTTCCGGGCAGCCGCAAGGTGTACGTCGAGGGCTCAAAGGGAAACATCCGTGTTCCGATGAGAGAAATTGCACTTGAAGCTAGTACTGGCAGAAATGGTGAAGAGCTGCCGAATGAACCTGTACGAGTCTATGATGCAAGTGGTCCTTATACCGATGAAACGTATGAGGCAGATGTTCGGCGTGGTTTGCCCGGTATTCGCAGCGAATGGATCTTGCAGCGTGGTGATGTAGAGCCCTATGAGGGCAGGGAAATCAAACCGGAGGATAATGGATTTATTTCGGCTGAAAAAGCAGAGCAGCGAGGCGCGGAACGATTCCCAGGGTTAACGAGGAAACCGCTTCGTGCCAAAACAGGGCAAAATGTTACGCAGCTTCATTACGCCCGCAAAGGGATCATTACATCTGAGATGGAATACATCGCTATTCGCGAAGGGATGAGTGCAGAATTTGTACGTAGCGAGATTGCAGCCGGCCGTGCCATTATTCCGACTAACATCAACCATCCTGAAAGTGAGCCGATGATTATTGGGCGGCAGTTTCACGTTAAAATCAATGCTAATATCGGCAACTCTGCTGTAGCTTCTTCGATTGAAGAGGAAGTGGAGAAGATGACTTGGGCGACGCGCTGGGGAGCCGATACGATTATGGATTTGTCCACGGGGAAAAACATCCATACGACGCGGGAGTGGATCGTGCGGAATTCACCAGTTCCAGTTGGCACAGTGCCCATTTATCAGGCGCTGGAGAAAGTGAACGGCAAAGCAGAAGACCTTTGCTGGGAAGTATTCCGCGATACGCTTATTGAACAAGCCGAGCAGGGCGTCGACTATTTTACGATTCATGCAGGTGTGCTGCTCCGCTACATACCACTTACGGCAAAGCGCGTTACGGGCATTGTCTCGCGAGGCGGATCAATTATGGCAGCATGGTGCCTGGCACACCATAAGGAGAATTTCCTATATACGCATTTTGAAGACATTTGTGAAATTATGAAAGCATACGACGTATCATTCTCGCTCGGTGACGGCCTGAGACCCGGTTCTATAGCAGATGCCAATGACGCTGCTCAGTTTGCTGAGCTGGATACATTGGGTGAGCTAACGAAGATCGCATGGAAACATGATGTACAAGTGATGATTGAAGGCCCTGGCCATGTGCCTATGCATTTGATCAAAGAAAATATGGATCGTCAGCTAGAGGTGTGCGATGAAGCGCCTTTCTATACATTAGGACCGCTAACGACCGATATCGCGCCAGGCTATGATCATATTACTTCGGCAATTGGTGCTGCAATGATTGGATGGTTCGGCACGGCAATGCTTTGTTATGTAACACCGAAGGAGCACCTTGGCCTTCCGAATAAGGAGGATGTGAAGGAAGGCGTTATTACGTACAAAATCGCAGCGCATGCGGCTGACTTGGCGAAAGGGCACCGTGGAGCGAAGCTGCGTGATGATGCATTGTCCAAAGCGCGATTCGAGTTTCGTTGGCGGGATCAATTCCATCTATCGCTTGATCCAGAGCGTGCGATGGCTTACCACGATGAGACGCTTCCAGCTGATGCTGCGAAATCCGCTCATTTCTGCTCCATGTGCGGGCCGAAGTTTTGCAGCATGCGAATCACCCAAGATATAAGAGAGTATGCCGCGCAAAACGATATGGAAACAACGGAAGCCATTGAAGCGGGAATGAAGGAAAAATCAGATGCATTCAAGGCGGCAGGGAGCAAGATTTATGGTTGATTCTGTTCTTGATGCTTTTGCAGATCGTTATTCGAGGCAAACGAGATTTGCATTCATTGGAGAGGCAGGCCAGCGCAAGCTGGCCGATGCCTCGGTGCTTATCGTCGGTGTTGGCGCATTAGGCGCTTCGCTTGCGCAGCATATGGTAAGAGCCGGTGTCGGGGAAGTTAGGCTGGTAGACAGGGACTTTGTTGAGCCGAGCAACTTGCAGCGCCAAATGCTTTTTGACGAGGCGGACGCTCTGGCAGTGATGCCCAAAGCAGTGGCCGCTGCTAATCGGCTTCGCCAAATTAACAGCAGTGTAAACATTATGGCGACAGTAGCGGATGTGAATGCACAGAACATCGGATTTCTCGCCGGAGGAGTCCATATCGTCCTTGATGGGACGGATAATGCAGCGACAAGGCTGCTGGTCAGCGACCAATGCTTTAGACAGCGAATCCCATTTGTTTATGGCGGAGTGGCTGGGGCGCAGGGCATGCAGGCAACATTAATTCCTGGAGAGACAGCTTGCTTGCGCTGCTTAATCGGAGCAGATGATATGGAGCAGGAGGCCGATACTTGCGATACGGTGGGCGTACTCGCTCCGGCGGTTGAATGGATTGCATCTATGCAAGCAGCTGAGGCGATAAAATGGCTAACTGGCAATGATTCGGCGCTGCGTAAAACGTGGTTGAGCATTGATCTATGGTCATTCCGAATGCGGGAATCGGAGCTTCCGGCATTCAGTACCGAGTGCCCATTCTGTGCTCAAACGCCTGATGTAGCAACTGACGGCATGCTTTGTTTTGAAGCTGATAGAGCGGAAGATACTCAAATAAGCTCTACCGTATTATGCGGTAGGGATACGGTGCAGGTGACGTTAGGCAAGCCGGTTGATTTAAAAGAGGTAGAGCAAACTTTGCGAGCGCTTGGCTGCACGCTCACCGTGAATCGGTATTTAGTGAAAGCGATGATCTCAAGCGGAGAGCAGCTGATTCTCTTCCCAGATGGACGGGTGCTTGTGCAAGGCACAGCGGATGCGGAGAATGCAATTAATCTCGTTAAAACGTTCTTATGAAATGGAAATAAATGATTTTTTTGATGAAAGGTTGTGTTTGAGAATGAGTAGACAAGGCTGGCGGAACTTCAAGCTCTACGCCATTACAGCGAAATCTAATCACCCTGGCAGATCAGTCGTTGAAGTGATGGAGCAGGCGCTGATTGGCGGAGCTCAAATGGTTCAGCTTCGCAATAAAACGGGGACGAGGGAAGAGGTACTTGAAGAGGCCAAAGCCCTTCGAATACTAACGCGAAAATATAAAGTGCCTCTTATCATTAATGATTATCCTGATCTTGTTCTTGAGACGGATGCTGACGGTGTTCATTTAGGTCAGGATGATATGCCAATTGCCAAAGCAAGAGAATGGCTTGGTGCTGACCGCATAATTGGCATATCCACGCATAACCTGCAGCAAGCACTAGCTGCTGAACAGGAGGGAGCCGATTATATCGGCGTTGGGCCAGTGTATCCTACCGAAACAAAGCCGGGCCGTACGGCTGTTACTACAAGTTATGTCAGGGAAGCAGCGCATCATATATCGATACCGTTCGTGGCTATTGGCGGGATCACACTTGAAAATGTTGATGAAGTGCTAGCGTCGGGGGCAACACGGATATGTGCAGTTTCAGCAATTGTTGGCCATAACGATCCGGCTGGTGTTTGTCAGGCTTTCTTAAAGAAAATCGAAGCCCACCGTTCTGAATATGTTCCTCCCTTTAAGATAGTGAAGATTAATGGCCGCGAGGAGCAGACCAGCGCTAAAACAGTGGAGGAACTGGTCGTCCAGCTGGGACAACAAAATAAAAAGCTCGTTATTGAGCTTAACGGTATGATCGTACAACGCGCAAGGTGGGCTGAAACTGAATTACTTAGCGGAAGCTCCATAGAACTTGTGCATTTTGTTGGAGGGGGCTGAACATTTTGGGAAATTGGGATCATGAAGATGTCCTTCTTATTGGAGGACATGCGCTGCGGTCGCRTTTTTTGTTCGGTACGGGGAGATTTCCAAGTCCTGCTGTTCTGCAGGAGGCGCTTGAAGCGTCGGGCTCGGAGGTTATTACGTTCGCGGTTAGAAGGGTTAATCTAGAGAGTGTAGAGGATGATTCGGTACTTCAACACTTTGAAGATAAACAAATGCAATATTTGCCGAATACATCTGGTGCGAGAACAGCGGAGGAGGCTGTTCGAATCGCGCGTCTGGCGAGAGAAGCTGGGCTTGGCAACTGGATTAAGGTTGAAATCAGCGGAGACCATCGAACACTTCTGCCTGACCCTATAGAAACGCTGCGTGCTACGGAGCAGCTTGCGAACGAGGGTTTTATCGTTCTTCCTTATACATCCGATGACCCAATCCTATGCCGGAAATTAGAGGAAGCTGGAGCTTCAGCAATCATGCCTGGAGGATCGCCAATTGGATCTGGGCTCGGTTTGCTCAATCCCTATAACCTCGGACTTATTGCGGAGCAGTCGAGGGTTCCAGTCATCATCGATGCGGGTATTGGATCGGCGAAGGATGCTGCGGAAGCGATGGAGCTAGGTGCGGACGGCATTTTGGCTAATACGCCTATCGCTAAGGCACAGGATCCGATTATGATGGCTCGCGCATTTCGATTAGCGATTGAAGCAGGGCGATTGGCATGGCTGGCTGGCCGCATACCGAAAAAACGTTATGCATCTGCAAGCAGTGATTGGGCAGGCTCATTATTTGAAACAGGAGTTAGCTCAGGAGGGGAACAATAATGCCCCAATCGGTAATTATACTAGGAGGCGGCATTATTGGTTTGTCTTGTGCCTTCGAGTCGGCGCGTAGAGGCATGAACGTAACACTCATTGAGCCAAGCGCACTCGGAGGGCAAGCATCCGGCGCAGCGGCAGGCATGCTTGCTCCATTTTCAGAAAATACGGAGCAGCCCGATCAATTTTTTCAGCTGTGCCTAAACAGTCACCGCAGCTACCCGGCGTGGATTAAAGCGATCGAGGAACAATCCGGCATGTCGACGGAGTGGGTGCAGAGTGGAAGCATTAACGTTTTTATGCATGAAGCAGACGTCTTGCCCATACAATCCAGATTGCAATGGCAAAATGAATGGGGAGCCGAAGCTCAGCTTATTGATGCAGCTCAGCTTAGGAAGCTGGAGCCGATGCTTGCTCATTCGGCAATTGCAGGCGTATTTACGCCAAAGGAGAGCCATGTTTACGCGCCAAAGCTTGTTGCAGCACTTGAAGAAGCTTGCCGGAGGTTAGGTGTCGTCATCCTATCCCATGCGGGTAAAATTGAAGAGGTTGCAGTTCAAYAGAGCGGGGGAGCGTCTGTCCGAGCAGAAACGATGATAAAGAAGGTTCATGCCGATCGGCTAGTCGTCTGCGCGGGCGCTTGGTCAGGTGAATATGAACGATGGTTCGGACTTTCTGTTCCGATCCATCCGATTCGGGGACAAATCTGCTCTTATGAGCATCAAGAAGCTGAAGTTCGCCATATGATCTTCTCCAGCCAAGCCTATTGGGTCGGAAAAAGAAATGCTCGGCTCGTATGCGGTGCTTCTGAAGATGTCGCGGGCTTTGAGACGAGTGTGACAGAACGAGGCATCGGCCGCTTAATTCGCAGCAGCAATCAGCTTTTTCCATTTCTTAAAGGCAAAGAAACCGCGCATCGGTGGGCAGGCTTGCGTCCTGCAACGCGAGATGGAATGCCAATGCTTGGGCAAGTAGAGGGAATGCCAGCCGTTATTATGGCCGCAGGTCATTATCGCAACGGTATTTTGCTAAGTCCAATCACAGCTCATATTGTTGCTGATCTATTGGAAGAAAAGCAGGGAGAACCGTCGATCAGCAGATTCTCTCCTAACCGCTTTACGACTATTGCTATGAGAGGAAGACTTTCTACTTGATAGGAAGCCGCATGAAGGCAGCACGAAATATCTAAATTATTGCATTGAAAACATATGAAAAATCTGCTATATTGAAAACGAGAATCGTTATCAGTTGAGTAGGTTTTTTTTTATGTCTGGAAACAGACTTCCTTTATGAAGCATTTTTTATCAACCAAAGTATACATACAGAAGGGTAGTTTTCAAATGTCTTCTCTATCAAGCAAGAAAGCGCTGGCAGGCACAAAGCTGCGCACACGGCCGCTAGTGGCTACGATTATTTTATTTGGCGGGTTTGCAGCACTCTTATTATCGCTCGCATTATCTATCTCCGTCGGTGCAGCAGATATCAGTCTCTCAACGGTTTGGGATGGCGTATTCCACTTCAATGAGGAAAACATTCAGCATCAAATTATTAAAGAGCTTCGTATGCCGCGTGCGTTAGCCGCTGCTTTGGTGGGAGCAGCTTTCGCTGTCGCAGGTTCTGTTATGCAAGGCATGACTAGAAACCCATTAGCAGACTCGAGCTTGCTTGGAATTAACGCAGGAGCAGGTTTTATGTTGGCGCTTTGCTTCGCTTTTTTCCCTTCGATATCTTATCTTGGTCTTATGTTTGTGTGTTTTGCGGGTGCAGCAGTTGCAATGGGACTCGTATATGGAATCGGCTCATTAGCAAAAGGCGGCCTAACACCTGTGCGGCTTACACTGGCTGGTGCGGCTGTAGGGGCATTGCTGCTTGCTATAACAGAAGGCATAGCGATTTATTATAAAATTGGTCAGGATTTGGCTTTTTGGTATGCTGGCGGGGTAGCCGGAACGAAATGGCTGCAAATTCAAATTGTATGGCCATGGGTAGTTGGTGGACTGCTTGGCGCCATCGTGTTATCGCGCTCCATTACATTGTTAAGCTTAGGCGATGATGTTGCTGCAGGTCTTGGACAACGAACTGGCCTAGTAAAAGCAGCAGGCGTCATTATAGTCTTATTGCTGGCAGGCACCGCCGTTTCAGCGGTCGGCTCTATCGGTTTTGTAGGCTTGATTATTCCTCATATCTCACGATTCCTAGTTGGTGTCGACTATAGATGGATCATTCCATGCTCGGCGGTTTTGGGAAGTTTACTTATGGTGCTGGCTGATATTGGCGGGCGATTGATTAATCCGCCTCAGGAAGTGGCTATCGGTATTATAATCGCGGTTATAGGCGTTCCGTTCTTCCTCTATCTTGTAACAAGAATGAAGGGAGAATAAGCATGAATACTTACTTTATTACCGAAACCGAACAGCGTAGAAGAAAACGCGCAGTCCTCGTAATGACCGTGCTTAGCGTACTTATTGTATTGTCCGTTATCATCAGTATGAACACAGGATTTATTCGCTTAGCACCGCTTGACGTATTCAAAACGTTAATTGGATCGGGAACGGCTAAGCAGGAGCTAATTCTATTTGATTTCCGCTTGCCGCGGATTGTCATCTCTATATTAATTGGTGCAGGTTTTGCAGTATCGGGCTGTATTATTCAAGGATTATCGCGCAATCCGCTTTCTGATCCAGGGCTGCTGGGTATAAACGCGGGCGCAGGGCTTGCAGTTATCTTGTTTATTTCTTTTTATCCGACGACGGAAAAGGGCTCTATATTTTTGATGCCGTTTCTTGCATTAATCGGAGCATCGTTTACCGCATTGTTCATTTTTGTACTTTCGTATAAAAGACATCGAGGGTTATTGCCAACTCGGATGATATTGGTAGGTATCGCTGTAGCGGCGGGTATTAGCGCAGCGATGCAGCTTCTGATTTTGCGTCTAACGCCTGAGAAATATCAGTTTTTTGCTGTATGGATGGCGGGGAGCATTTGGGGAACGAACTGGAAGTATGTGGTTGCACTGCTCCCATGGTTAATCGTTATTTTTCCAATCGTGCAATATAAGGCGAAAGCATTGAATGCATTAAATTTAGGCGATCAATTGGCAGTTGGACTTGGAGCTCAAGTGAACAAGGAGCGGGCATTGCTGCTTGCTGCAGCGGTAGGCCTAGCTGGTTCTTGCGTTGCTGTCGGCGGGGGCATCGGATTTGTCGGACTCATAGCGCCTCACTTGGCAAGAAGACTTGTCGGTCCGCAGCATCAGGTATTATTGCCAGCTTCAGCTTTTGTAGGCGCGCTGCTCGTTATTGTGGCGGATACACTTGCCAGATGGGCATTCCAGCCAAACGAAATTCCAACAGGCATTGTTGTTGCTGTTATTGGAGCACCTTATTTCTTATACTTATTGTCCAGATCGAAATAGTTAAAACAGTTGAAACAGAAACCGCGGAGAGCTGCATGCTCCCGCGGTTTTTTGTTTTTTAAAAGCCGCTTATGTACATTTGTCTGTACTCCTTGTAGCGAGCCCATAGGTACCTGCATATATTACCTATGACATTTCAGGTGGAAGAAGGAGAGGACTATGACAAAAAACAGAAAAGGGAAAAGCCCGAAGGGGCGAAAGCCGCTTTTTTATGTTGATAATCCGAATGCTTCCGAGTTAAAGTGGCTAGATGATTTGAACAGGAAGAAGGCCGCTGTTGCACAAGCACATGCAGCTAAAACGTTGATTAAAAAAGAGGAAGAAGAGAAGGAGAAAGCGAGCATTAACGCACTCGCTCTCATACTTGAGAATCCATCAGAGCAGATGGATTCGGAAGTTGTCACGGTGGAGGACTCTGAGGAGATTGAACAGTTAGAACAACTTATTCAAGTGGAACCGGTGGAGCAAGAGCAGCAGCTGGAACTAGTAGAGCAGCAGGAACAAGTGGGGCAAGTAGAACTGTTGGAGCAAGGGGAACAGCTGGAACAATCGCAAGAAGAGCAGCAGGAGCAAGCAAGGCTGTTGGAGCTAGGGGAGCAGCTGGAACTAAATGAACAATTGGAACAATCGCATGGAGAAGAGCTGCAGGAGCAATTAGAGCATTTGGATACGCTGGAACAGCTGCACCAGATTGAAGAGCAAGAGCAGCTCGCTGTCGAAGAGCTTGCCCAGCAGATCGCACAGTTAAGCTTGGAAGAAAAGTTTGAGAAACTTGATGAGAAATTGGCACCGGAAGGTCCTCCAGCTTTTATATACACGGATGATTTGGTAGACTTTTCGGTTACATCAGAGAAAATTGCACCTGGGTCGATCGATAGCAGCAAGCTGGCAGCAGGCAGCGTGCAGGCAAGCACGATTGCCGATTATTCCATTCACACCATCCATTTAGCTGACGGCACAATCAACTCCGCTAAAATTGCAAAAGAATCGATTATGGGCGAGCATTTGGTAAACCACTCGATTACTGGAAACAAAATTTTGGATTATTCAATTTCTGGAAATAAGCTTCAAGATGGCAGCATCTCGTCAGAGAAGCTTGCGGATCGTACGATCAGTATGGACAAAATTGCAGAAGGGTCAATCGAATCCAGGCATTTGAAGTCATTGCTCATTACAACAGACCTGCTTGCCGATCAAGCCATTACTGGCGATAAAATTAAAAGCGGAACGATCCGACCGGAAAATTTGGCTAATGAAGCCGTTGACAACTCAAAGCTTTCTGAAGGAGCAGTAACACATTCCAAACTTCGTGACTCAGCTGTTACGAGTGAGAAGATAGCAGCAGAAGCGATTGAAGCGGAGCATTTGAAGCCTGGATTGCTGCTATCTGAGCATGTCGCAGTTGGTATTATTCAGGGAAAGCATTTGGCCCTCGGAGACATAGCCGCGGAACATCTAGCAGAAGGAGCAGTCGGAACAAGGGAACTGCAGCCAAAAGCGGTAAAAGCAGAACAATTAGCGGACGAATCGGTATCTTCATCTCATCTGCAAGCAGCGGCCGTTCTAAGCTCCCACATTGGAACAGGGCAAATAACAAGTGAGCACATCGCGGATCAGTCCATTAACTCTAGGAAGCTTGCGGATCAATCGGTATCCACCATTAAAATTGTTGATCATTCGATAACGATTTCCAAGCTTTCTGATCAATCCGTTAATGCTCAGAAGCTCGCGAATGACTCCGTTCACAGCCGTCATTTGGGCTCTGGAAGCATTACATCCGACAAAATTGCTGATGGGCAAATATTGCAGGCGCATCTGACAACAGATGCAGTAAACATGAAGCATATTGCACCAAATGCAATTAAACGGGATCATCTACAAAGCGGCATTGTTAATGAAGATAAAATCGCGCCATTATCCATTCGTGTTGACCATATTGGTATGGAGGCTGTTGGTACTACTCAATTAGCGGATGCTTCAATAACGCGAAGTAAGCTGGCTGATGGTGCTGTTGATAGTAAAGTCATAACAAACTTTGCTATTGAATCCCGGCATCTTCAGGATGAATCGGTAACGTTTCAAAAGCTGGCTCCTGAAGTGTTAAGGTCGTATCATTTTACTAAGGGTGCCGTAACGGGTGAAGCGATTTCTTCTGAAGCAGTGAACGGCATGCATTTAAAATCGGAGATCATTGAAGGACGCCATCTCGCAAAGGATGCTGTAGATAATAAAAAGCTGCAAGACGGTTCAGTTACGAGCAGCAAGCTAACGAAAGGCGCTGTCACGGATCAAGCTATTGCTTCAGGTGCAGTTTTTTCGCATCATTTGGCAGATCATACTGTAAATTCATTAAAGCTTTCCCCTGAATCGGTTACGACGGATAAGCTGGCTGATTTAAGCGTCTCGACTGGCAAGCTCGCAGACGGAAGCGTATCGAGTGTCAAGATTGCGTCTCAAGCTATTATGCCAGGGCATCTCGGAGCCAATTTGATTGCTTCCCACCACATACAAGCAGAATCGATTCGCTCGACCCATATTGAAGCTCATGCAATTGGAGCTGAACATTTGGCTGATCAATCGATCGGAAATGAGCACCTTCAAGATGGTGTCATTACATCTGCTAAACTAGCTTACGGCGCTGTGCAATCAAAGCAGATAGCAAATGAAGCGGTGCTTAGCCGTCATTTGGGAAATGCATCCGTGCTTGGAATCCATTTGGGAGAAGGAGCGGTTCATGCCGCGCATTTGGCGGATGATTCGATTACGATTGAAAAGCTGACAGCAAACAGTATTGGACCAGCGCAATTGCAAAACGATTCCGTAGGTGCTGATGTTATAAGCAAAGGTGCTGTAGGTACGGATCATATCGCACCAGGAGCCATTACGTCGGGTAAAATAGCGGAATTGTCGATCGGCGCGAAGCAGCTTAAGCCAGAGTCGGTAAATGCAACGCATTTAACAATAAATAGTGTAAACGAACATGCATTGCAGGATGAGTCGGTGACGAGTGCAAAGCTGGCTCAAGATGCCGTCTCAAGCGAGCATGTACAGCTCGAATCACTTGCCGGCAAACATTTGAAATCCGATTCGATTCAAGGCTATCACGTTCGCAAGGGCACGATTACACTAGCTCATTTGGCTAATGATGTGCTTGTGTTTGACCGAATTGCTGACAATAGTATTTTGGGAAGAAAGATTAAGGAAGGCTCTATCGATAGTAAGTTGTTGTCCGTCGACAGTGTGGGGACGGAGCAGCTGGCAGACGGAAGCGTGACGACGTCGAAGCTGAATCTAGGTAGCGTAGGAAAGGATCAGTTGTCGGACGGAAGCGTAACGACATCGAAGCTGGTACTAGGCAGTGTAGGTTCGGAGCAGCTGGCGAATGAAAGTGTGACGACGACGAAATTGGTACTAGGCAGCGTAGGCACGAAGCAGTTGTCGGACGGCAGTGTGACGACATCGAAGCTGGAACTAGGCAGTGTGGGTACGGAGCAGTTGTCGGACGGAAGTGTAACGTCGTCGAAGCTGGAGCTAGGCAGCATAGGCTCGGCGCAGTTGTCAGATGGTTGTGTGACCAAATCGAAGCTGGAGCTGCGCAGTGTAGGTACGGAGCAGTTATCAGATCGCAGTGTGACGACATCAAAGCTGGTACTTGGCAGCGTGGGTACGGATCAGTTGACGGATGGCAGTGTAACGACATCGAAGCTTGATTTAGGCAGTGTAGGTACGGAGCAGTTGGCGGACGGTAGTATAACAAAATCAAAGTTGGTACTAGGCAGTGTAGGCTCGGATCAGTTGTCGGATGGCAGTGTGACGACGACGAAGTTGGTACGAGGCAGCGTGGGTACGGATCAGTTGATGGATAGCAGTGTGACGACATCGAAGCTGGTACTTGGCAGCGTGAGTACGGATCAGTTGTCGGATGGCAGTGTGACGACATCGAAGCTGGTACCTGGCAGTGTAGGCCCAGATCAGTTGTCGGATGGCAGTGTGACGAAATCGAAGCTGGAGCTACGCAGTGTAGGTACGGATCAGTTGGCGGATGGTAGTGTAACGAAATCGAAGCTGGAGCTGCGCAGTGTAGGTACGGAGCAGCTGGCGGATGGCAGTGTAACAAAATCGAAGCTGGTACTAGGCAGTGTAGGCTCGGATCAGTTGTCGAATGGCAGTGTGACGACGACGAAGTTGGTGCTTGGCAGCGTGGGTACGGATCAGTTGGCGGACGGCAGTGTAACAAAATCGAAGCTGGAACTAGGCAGTGTAGGCTCTGATCAGTTGTCGAATGGTAGTGTGACGACGACGAAGTTGGTGCTTGGCAGCGTGGGTACGGATCAGTTGTCGGATGGCAGTGTGACGGCATCGAAGCTTGAGCTAGGCAGCGTAGGTACGGATCAGTTGTCAGATGAAAGTGTAACTACAACAAAGATTGCGTTAGAGAGCATAGGCTCGGAGCAGTTAATGGATGGAAGCGTGACTGCATGGAAACTAGCGTTTGGAAGCGTTGGATCAGAACAGCTGACTGACGGAAGTGTGACAACAGAGAAACTGGCATTTGGCAGCGTAGGCTCGAATCAGCTGTTGGACGGAAGTGTGACGTCAACGAAGCTGGCATTTGGCAGTGTAAATTCGGAACAGGTGACGGACGGCAGTGTGACGACATCGAAGCTGGCGTATGAAAGCATAGGTTCGGAGCAACTAGCAGATGGCAGTGTGACAACATCGAAGCTATCGTATGGAAGCATTGGTTTAGAACAACTAATGGATAGAAGTGTGACATCAGCGAAACTTGCGTATGGAAGCGTTGGTTCAGAACAACTGACGGATAGAAGTGTGACATCAGCGAAGCTTACGTATGGAAGCGTTGGATCAGACCAGCTGACTGACGGAAGTGTGACAACAGAGAAACTGGCGCTAGGCAGCGTAGGTCCGAATCAGCTGATGGACGGAAGTGTGACATCAACGAAGCTGGCATTTGGCAGTGTAAATTCGGAACAGCTGACGGACGGCAGTGTGACGACAGCGAAGCTTGCGTATGGAAGCGTAGATTCAGAACAGCTGATGGGCGGAAGTGTAACATCATCAAAATTGGCATATGACAGTGTAGGTTCAGAGCACTTGATAGACAGAAGCGTGACGACGACCAAGCTAGCATTTGACAGCGTAGGTTTGGAACAGCTGATGGACGGAAGCGTGACATCCGCAAAGCTGGCGAATGGAAGCATTGGTTCAGAACAACTGACGGATAGAAGTGTGACATCAACAAAGCTTGCGTATGGAAGCGTAGGTTCAGAACAACTGACGGATAGAAGTGTGACATCAGCGAAGCTTACGCATGGAAGCGTAAGTTCAGAACAGTTGGCAGACGGAAGCGTGACTACATCGAAGCTGGCTTATGGCAGTGTAGATTCAGAACAGCTGATGGGCGGCAGCGTAACTTCATCGAAACTGGCGTATGATAGCATAGGTTCAGAGCACTTAATGGACGGAAGCGTGACAACGACGAAGCTGGGAATTGGCAGCGTAGGTGCGGAACAGCTGACGGACGGAAGCGTGACAACGACGAAGCTGGCATTAGGCAGTGTAGGTTCGGAGCATCTGACGGACGGAAGCGTGACGACAACGAAGCTAGCGTATGGCAGCGTAGGTGCGGAACAGCTGACGGACGGAAGCGTGACGACAACGAAGCTAGCGTATGGYAGCGTAGGTGCGGAACAGCTGACGGACGGAAGCGTGACGACAACGAAGCTAGCGTATGGCAGCGTAGGTGCGGAACAGCTGACGGACGGAAGCGTGACAACGACGAAGCTRGCGTATGGCAGCGTAGGTGCGGAACAGCTGACGGACGGAAGCGTGACAACGACGAAGCTGGGAATTGGCAGCGTAGGAACGGAGCAGCTGACGGACGGAAGCGTGACAACGACGAAGCTGGCGTATGGCAGCGTAGGAACGGAACAGCTGACGGACGGAAGCGTGACGACAACGAAGCTAGCGTATGGCAGCGTAGGTGCGGAACAGCTGACGGACGGAAGCGTAACTTCAGCGAAGCTCGCTCTTGGCAGCGTAGGAACGGAACAAATTGTTCCTGGAAGCATTACCGCAGATTTGTTGGCACCTGGATTACTGCTGAGCAATGTAGAGGGTTCAGCTGCAAATCAAGTAGAGCAGATTGCAGATGGCTCAATTACTGGAAGGCATATTCAAGAGCAATCCATTGGTCTTTCAGCACTGCAATTTGCACCTGTAATTACTAACGCAAGCCAAGGCATTGTAAAGCAGCAATTTGGGCTTGCGCCTTACAGCTTTACTGTGCAAGCAGAACAAGTAGAGCTTATCATTCCATTTGATGAGCCGTTCGTGGATAATTATTACGTGCTAACCGTAACGACTGACAACCCGGCTTGCTATGCTGTAGCTCATTCGAAAGCTGCGGATCATGCAGTTATTCTCATCATTCGTACACGCATCAGTCAAGAGCCAGTTGGCCATCTCAACTGGATTGCTATCGGTAAAGGATAAGACGAATTGAAAAGGAGATTGCCTGTAGGTGTAAAACACCAAAGGCAGTCTCTTTTTATACAAAATTATAAGACAACTCTAGCATTTTGTTGTCGCAGCATTTTATACTCATTCCTTGATAAGCAGTACACTTGCCGTTGCAGATATCTCTTCAAAACATACTATATGATGTTGAAGTAAAAAAGATCAAATGACGGATTGGAGAGGTTATCGATGAGACGCAAAAAAAGACCGGTCCGACGTCTCAAAAACAATGTTAGTTTGCGCAATACAGCGAAAAAAAGAGTAGAGAGATATAGGCTGGGTATGAATGAAGGCTATGAGGAAGGATTGAAAGCCGGCATTGAAAGCTATGATTCTTGTTTCGAAGGAACTAGCATAATTATTCCCAGTCATAATGAGGTTGAATCGGTAAAAGCATGTATCGAAGGCATTATGGATCATACCGATTTGCCTTATGAAATCATCGTTATAGATAATGGATCTTCTGATGGTATCGAGCATTATTTAAGACAACTAGATGGCCAAGTGCGGTATCGTATTTTAGCAAAATCGGCAGGCTTCACAGGCGCTGCAAATAAAGGTTTAATGATGGCTAAAGGGACGACTATTTTGCTGCTAAACAATGGGATGCGACCGACTGAAAATTGGCTCGACAATCTATTAATATGCTTGAATAGCCATGCTGGCATCGGAATGGTAGGCCCTGTCTCTATCGGTCTGACTGGCAAACAAAAGATGGAGTTTCATTATGTTGATATGGAAGATATGCATGAACTTGCGAGATTAAATAATGCTAGTGATTCATCGAAATGGCATCAAACAGAGCGGTTAGCAAGCAGATGCCTGCTCTTTCGGCRCGAGCTGCTGGAGAAAGTGGGTTTTCTCGATGAAGGCTGCCAAGAGTCGCCGTTTGAAGCAGAAGATTATGGCTTGCGAGTGAGATTGCAAGGATATTCATTGGTTTACGCGCGCGACGCCTACATTCATGCCGAACGACATGATAAGGAGCTGGCGGAGTATAACGCGAAAGAGTCCGAGGCCCTTAATTCCAAGCATTATTTTATGAACAAATGGAGCGACTTGGATGAGAAGTTTTTGGACCGAGAGGGAACTGACTTTGAACGTCAAGCCAAGCTTCCTGAATGGGAAGCGGGCATTAGACCGAAGCTTGGGGAGTCGGTGTTTTATCCGCAGCAAATGGTCGTAAAAGGTTTTGGAGAAACAATCTATTGGATAGAGGACAGCGTTAGACGGCCAATTCATGGCTTATGGGAGCAGCCAGTTAAACGTGTATCTCAGCTTGACTTGTGTCGTTGGCCGATCGGTGAGCCTATCGAGGTGGATGTAGTCATTTCACGTAAAGGCTCGCTATGTTACGGTGATAACAACGAACTCCAAAATGGCAGCATTTATGCAAGTGAGAACGGAAGCAGCTTCTATCTTGAGAATGGCAAGAAACGTATTATTATGAGTCGCCTTGCTGCCGATGGCTGGGGCTTGCAGCCTGGACATAAAGAGAAGCTTTCCGAAGCAGAGCTTCGTATGATTCCCGATGGCTTGCCCTTGATCGCACCGATTACGCTTCGTCAAGCATTGTAACAAAAGGGAAGTATCCACTGCTGCGGAGCACGCATATGATGTAGGAGMAAGGAGGGAAAGTACGATGCAAGCTACAATTACGGAAATTATGCAGCATATGTCTCACGGCAATGTACAAATGGCACGAATGCTAGAAGCAGAACGGCATGTAACGGTTCGCTTATCCGAGATCGTGCAGGCGCTTCCAGACGAGCATCCGAATTTAGGAGGTTTATCTGGCATTCTGGAAAATACGCAAGCAGTGGGTCAGAATATCGTTGCATATTTGAATAGTATCGCAGATTTTCAAGAAACGATTGCTTCTCAGCTTACCTATGTCATCCGTGAGCTGAAGGAAGCAGACGGGGAAGAATAGAGAGCAAATAAGGAGGTCTAGCTTGCAATGGATCGTGATCAAGCCTATATGCGAATGCTTAGCTCAACAGCTAATATGCAATGGAATATAGCAATTATGCTGGAAGCCAAAGCGGCTGAGGCAGAGAAGATGCGAGGCTGGATATGTAATCATGTGCATACCCACACCTTTAATTCGCACCAAACGCAGCTAGGCCAGTCTATTCAAATGCATGATCAGGTGATTGAGATGATCGATGGAATCGCGAAGCTTGATCAAGGGATCGTGTCTATTATGAAGGCTGTGCTGCAGCAAGAGGAAGAAATGTCAGAGAGCTATGGTGATTCATTGTCTTCACTGGGCAAGGGCTTCACCTTTGGTGACAAAAACTGATGGAGACCTTGGGATCTGAACGTGAGGCAAGAGCGGCTTTTTTAGCCTCGCTTGCTAGAAGCCAAGGCGCGCTTGCCCGTATATTAGAAAGTATCGCTGATGTGTCTGATGCTTCACAAGGAACAGTTAAGCTCCTCCGGGACAATGTAAGATCGCTTACCGAACTACAGGAAACGATTGCTGAATCGGTAACAAGCCTTGCTTGGCATAGACGGGTAAAACGGAAGGGTAATCCAACGAAGCCATGGCTTCAGCCTGAGCTGCCTATTTATGGCGTTCATTGGTCAGGGGGAGAGGGGATTGTTGAACAATAAGAGCAAAACACGGAAAAGTGAAAGTGCACGAAGCCCTCGCAAACGGACAGCAAGAAGAAATACGACAAGCAAAAAAACACTACAACGTAGAAAACAAGTACCGAGGAAACGATTTGCCCATAAGGAAACCGAACGAGCAGGACTTGGGCAAACCTTTAATGATGGCTATAACACAGGTTTTGCAACGGGTTTTGAAGATGGACATCAAGCAGCATACGAGAGTCAACCCTAAATGGCTGTAGAAAAACAGCCCTCTACACCATCGGTTCCAAGCGGAATGTAATCGATGGAGTATTGGGCTGTTTAGCATGTTCTAGAAGGACCAGCGAAGAACGACACCAGCTTGAGTTAATCCGCCTCCAAAGCCGTATAGGAGCAAAAGATGTCCAGGCTTAACGAAGCCGGATTTCACAGCCTCGTCTAGGGCAAGCGGAATGGATGCAGCGGATGTGTTGCCATATTGTTTTATACTCGATAAGGTTTGTTCAAGTGAGAAGCCTGTTCGTTCGCAAAGCGATTCTATAATTCGCATATTAGCGCTATGAGGAATAAACCAATTGATTTCTGCCGGTGTATATCCGCTCTTCTCCAATAGCTGCTGAACACCTTCAGCTACATGACTAACCGCCCAGCGATATACTTCCCGGCCATTTTGCACGATTAAACCGTTCGTTTGTATATCATGCTCACCAATTGCGGATGCTAAACTGCTGCGATAAAGCAGATGACCACGTGCACCATCTGTTTTGGTATATACTGCTTCGATATCGCCATGTCTGTCATGCGAAGCTTCCATAAGAATTGCGCCAGCCCCGTCGCCAAACAAAATACAGGTCGTACGGTCTGTATAGTCCGTAATTTTGGATAACGTTTCTGCGCCAAGCACTAAAATTTTGCGATGCGCTCCAGATAACAACAAGCCATTCGCTAATTGGATGGCAGCGGCAAAACCAGCACAGGCTGCTTGAATATCGGCTGCACCTGCATGGCTGATGTTGAAGTGCGACTGCACCTGAGAAGCTACGCTTGGGAAGACAGCATCTGGCGTAGAAGTAGCCACGATAATGTAGTCAACATCAGTCACACTTACGCCGTAGCGTTCAATCATATTATGAACAGCTTCAAAGCATAGATCGCTGGTGAACTGACTGTCGGAGGCGATATGACGCTCCTTGATGCCGGTTCGCTGCATGATCCATTCATCGCTCGTCTCCACAAGCTTCTCCATATCTGTGTTTGTTAGAATCCGTTCAGGAACGTAAGTGCCTATCGCGGTAATGACGGCATTCGATTGAATGGCAGATGGTTTTATTTTGTCCATACAATGCACACTTCCTCTCAAAATTAGTACCAAGTACTAGTATCTGATACTAATTTACTTCATCCCTTTTGCTTTGTCAATGCAATGAATAGCGAGTCCAGAAAAGGCGAACGCTAAGGAAGGGTCCGGTGCCTAAACAAAACAAGTTGGAGGATGGCTAAATGCGCAAACAAATCGTTGCTTTGTCTGCAGGTGTGCTGCTAAGCACAATGCTGGCAGGCTGCATGGAAAATCACGGTGAGCTTGGAAATAAAGACATCCGCTCGAATAGTATCCGTTATGATGCAAATGGTAATTTATTAAAAAATAAACGATTCGCTGATGACCAAATGAATGAGAAAAATCGAGTAAATGGACGCAGGCTAAACAGCAATAACGTCATCGGCTCGCATAAAAATTATAGAATGCAAATGAATGAAAAAATGGCTAAGGAGATCACAGATTTAGGTGTAGTCAAATCTTCATATGTGATGATAACCGACCATAACGCATACGTCGCTGTTTCATTAGATGAGATTCAGCCTAAGGTTGAATCCAAAATGCTAAGTCGAACAAATAGTGGGTATATGGGGAAAGAGGGCGTGGAGATTAGCCGGCGCATGAGCACCCTGTCTACAGGAAACCATATGCTTACGGCGCAAGTAAAGGAACAAATTGCGAGTAAAGTGAAGCAATTAAATCCGAGCATTGAACATGTATATGTGTCAGCTAATCCTGATTTTGTTGGGCGGATGAATGCGTATATGAATGATGTGAAGCTTGGGCATCCTATACAAGGCTATATTGCAGAATTTAATGCGATGGTCGAACGAATTTTTCCAGCGCAGACTATAGAAAATAAGATGAAGAGCAAAAGCATCAAAGATAGGCGCATGATTTACGACTAAAGGGCAGGTAATCGTAATGAAAATACAGAAACGGCTGGAGGGTTTCAATCTCTGAGCCGTTTTTATTTTGGAATGGCAATGGGTAAAACTATCAGATGATCTTCACCCTATATTTAGACGGATACTAGGGTTTCCTATGAAACAAGGCAATCATAGGATATGAAAGGAGAGGAGATGGTCGTACTGCCATGAATGATAATAGACTAGTTATAGCTAGATTGGGAGAGGCATTATGATTTTTGGTACGGTTATACATGCAGAGCATACAGCTAAAGCGATAATGATGGCCAAATCCATTAAGAAACATATGCCTAATGGCAAGGTTATCATTGGTGTGATGGAGGAAACTATGCCTAATGCCGCTTTTGGCTGTCCTTATTTTGATGAGGTCGTGCTCATGAAAGATACGGATGTATATTCCAATATGAAAAAGTTTTTTTTCCAGTACACTCTTCAAGAAGCACAGCGGGCTTGCAAGGCTTTATTGGTGAACTATATATACAAAAAGTATACGAATGAGATAGCTATCCATTACTTGGATGCGGATACATGGGTCATTTCTCCATTTGAAGAGCTTGCAGAAGGTTTCAATCAGCATCCCATTACTTTGATAGGAAAAGTCATTGATCCTGAGTTTCTGGATTTGGATTGGTTGACGGATGTTAGGAAAAACGGGATCTATGATTCAAGCTTTATGAGCTTTAAACGTCATGCTGTTACGGAAAGCTTCCTGAAATGCTGGCTCAAGCTTAGTGAAAATAATTGTTATTATGATCAAACGACCCATAATTTTATCGATCAAGGATGGCTGGATCAATCGCACACACTCTTTTATGGTGTCTTTTCCTTGCGTGATGCGGGCTATCAGGTCTCTCACAGCAACCTTATGGAGAGATGGGATATATCAAAAACTGCCTCTCATACGTATTCCATTGGTAATAAACCACTGCGCTCCATTCGAATATCCAATAATTTTGAGCTGGCGATCTCATGGATCGAGCATGAGAAGGGGCAGCTATACGGAGAACTAATCGAAGAATATAGAAATGAATGGATAGAAGTAGAACGAAATACAGCGGCGAGCTCAACCTGGAGCTATAGTCACTTCACTAGCGGAGAAGTGATTGCAGATCAAACGAGAGCAAAGTTTCGCATGCATTACTATGACAATTCTGAAGTTGAAAATCCATTTTTGCTATCAAATGGGTACTTTCATTCAGAAGCGTTCAGTACGGATGTGATGGATCAACCGATTCCGTATTACGCAGACGAACCAGATCGGATAAAGCATCGAAACATGATGGTGAAGAAGAGAAGAGCTCGGCGCAAGCTAAGGAAGCCTATCCGCAAAAAACGTCGTCGTTCGTATTGAGATATGCCTCAATTGAAATGAAAAAAATGCACCCGTTAGCCTAGGTGCATTTTTTTTGCATTCTTATTTATTTAATCTTGCACGATGCTTCGTGTAACCAAAGTTTGCTTCAACATATTGAATCGCTCTTCTCACTTGCCTATCGTAAAGTTCGGAGCTTGACATCAACCGATCGATTTCATTCGTTACATTGGAAGGTTCAGCATAAATGGCGGCTTCACCAAAAAGCTCCTTGTAGCTTGGGGGAAGAATAACCGGCACGCCAGCAGCCATCGCCTCAAAAATAACGCGGCCAAACGCTTCGACACAATTGGGATGTGTATAGTAAACAAAGACGTCGAGTCCTGCCAAAAAAGACTTTGGCGAGCGTTTTCCAAATCCAAGCACATGCCAATTTTGAGGCAGCTTTCCTAATATCCGACGCGGTGTTCTAGCACCGCCAAGAATGTGTATTTCATATTTTGATGAAGCGGGATAAATTTTTAGAAGATCCGTTCGATTGGAAGGCCATTTCACATAAGCATCTCTGGAGTGTCTGCCTATTTTGATCACGCCTCTGTGAGAAGGACGGTTTTTCCGTCTCCATTCCCTCGTATTAATGATGTTGACCCAATCTGCAGAAGCCAATTTAATGTTCTTCAAATCACCTGCATGGTGCTTAAAAAGCGTATTTCTCACTTGAGGGCCGATTGGATGCCATGTGCTGGATTTTCCGAAAAATTGTTTGACCCGCTGTTCGCAGCGACTAATGTTATAAACTAACCGGCCGTATCTGCCATAATCCTTTCTTGGGGTTTGATTGACGATGACGTGTATTCTCTTTGCCGATACGTTCGGTTTATATCTTCTTCTCACATGAAGAATTCGCGGATGTCTAATAATTAGAGTTTCACAGGTAGCTCTGGCGGTTGTATTCAGCATTCGAATGCTCCGCCCATCGACCATACGCTTGATTTTGGGGTTAATTGTACTGGTTTTGCTTCTTGGCTGGCCGGACATGTGAATCAGCCCTGTTGTTAAACCTGCTCTTTTTTGAGCTTTCATTTCTTCTACGTTGGATGAGGTTGTTCCACCCGGCAATCTAAAGTCAGACATCATAATGACGTCAAAATGCCTGCTGCGCTTGCGGTATTTTCCAGCCATATCGTTACCCCTCTCGAAGCATTTGCTTGCTGCAGATTATCGATAGCATATGCGGCATTTGAAAGGAAGGTATAAGGCGAATGCAAGGGAAGTGGAAAATTGGGCTGTGATCACGGTGGCTGCATTTTGTATCCAAACTGTCCAAACTATTAATAAGTTGTTTCATATACTATCTAAGCTGATTAAAAATTACTAGAGAGAAGGCGAGAGATTAGAATATGAGCGATTTGCATAATCATAACGCGATTGAAAAGCAGAGAACGGTAGCTATTGTGGGGCTTGGTTATGTGGGTCTGCCACTTGCTCTGCTTTTTGTTCGTAAGGGGTTTAACGTTGTTGGAATTGATTTGGATAGAAGAAAAGTAGAGTCGATTCAATTAGGAAAAAGCTATATAAACGAAATTAAGGATCAGGATATACAAGAAGCGAATTTTTCTGACCGCTTTACCATTTCAAATGAGTTTCATCTAATGGATGCAGCTGAAGCAATCGTTATTTGTGTGCCAACGCCTTTAACTGCGCATGGAACGCCTGATTTGAGCTATTTGACGCAAGCGGYCAAACAAATTAGCAGTAGACTTAAGCGGCAGCAGCTAGTCATATTAGAAAGCTCAACTTACCCGGGCACTACAAGAGAAGTGCTCCTGCCTGTTTTGAATCAAACCGGGCTTAACGCAGGGATAGACTATCATATTGCCTACTCGCCTGAACGGGTAGATCCTGGAAATAAACATTTTGATGTAGAAAGTATTCCAAAGGTAATTAGCGGCGTAACGCCCGGCTGCTTGGAGCGAGTGAAGGAATTATACAATCAAATTTTTATTCGTGTGCATCCCGTTTCCTCCACGGATACAGCGGAGATGACAAAAATATTGGAAAATGCTTATCGACTAATTAACATTTCTTTCATTAATGAAATGGCCTTAATATGCGATGCAATCCATCTGAATGTTTGGGAAATTATCGAGGCAGCCAGTACGAAGCCATTTGGATACAACACGTTTTATCCCGGGCCTGGAATTGGCGGTCACTGTATTCCAGTGGACCCCTCTTATTTAGCATGGAAGCTGAAGCAGCATGGCATTACTTCTGATTTTATTCACATTTCAAATACAATTAATGATGGAATGCCACTATATATTACACAGCAGCTTGAACATTATTTGGCGCCTAAACCGCTCTCGGAAACGAGAATTATGATATATGGAGTAGCCTATAAGCCAGATATATCTGATTACAGGGAATCAGCGGCTATTGGTTTGATTCAAAGTCTGCATCTAAAAGGTGCGGATGTAGTTTACCATGATCCATACGTACCATCGCTGCAAGTAGGCGAGCATAAGCTTGTCAGCTTGGAGCTAAGCGCAGAAACACTTTCAAATACAGATTGCGTTATCATTGCTACCGATCATACTTCTTTGCCGCTGGAACTTGTTTTGGAGCATGCTCCGTTTGTATATGACACCCGAAATGTAGTCAAATGGATTACGGGCAAATCAAGAATCGTCACGCTCGGAGGCGGCGGATCATGAGAATATCACTAGCTGTTTATGACCGAGTAAGGAGGCACGATGCAGCCGGCATGGATAAGGAGCATTTTTCCGGTCAGGGGAGGATGACCTCAGGTGTAACCATAGTTACAGCAACGAATAAGCCCCTCTTTATGCAAAATCTATTCACTAACTTCAAGCGTCAGCAATGGAGGGTGAAGGAGATGATCGTGCTGCTAAATAACGATGGCATGAACATTGAACTTTACAAAAAACAGGCCAGCAGCTTTGGAAATGTATCGATATACAAGCTGCCGGCCAAATGGTCGCTTGGGAAATGCTTAAATTACGGCATTAGCAAAGCCCAATATGAGATTATAGCCAAATTCGACGATGATGATTATTACGCTCCGAATTATTTGACTGAGGCAATGCTGCGACTTGAAAAGACGGAAGCGGATCTGATAGGGAAAAATAAGTTTTATATGTACTTTAAGCATTCTTCAAGGCTGATGCTTGCAACGATGCCTAGTAAAAATAGAGTAGCAGGAGCGACGATGCTGTTCAAAAAAAAGCTGTATCCGGACGTTTCTTTCAAACATCTTCGCAAGGGAACGGATATGAGGTTTCAGAAGGACAGCATCAAAAAAGGCTATAAGCTGGCTTTCACAAGTCCCAGCCATTTTGTAGCAATTAGAAGAGCCAATCAAAAAATGCATACATGGAAGGTTACGAAAAAAACGATTCGATTGCTTCGTGCCAAAAAAATTGCGCAGACGAAGCAATACCGAAGCATAGTCAATCAGAGCAGCAAACAAAAATAAGGATGGCAGCAGCCTATCCTTATTTTTTGCTTTATTGCTTCCGCTTTTTATGGAGCTGGTATGCACGCTGTTGAATTTTCAAGTAGTCATGCTCGATGCTCGTATCGTACCAGCGTTCCTTGTATACATATCCGATCGCTTTGCGTGTCATGCCCATCTGATTTAAAGCATCGGTTAATTGAATCTCTCCGCCTATTCCGGGTTTCGTTGTTTTTAATAATTCCAAAATGCCAGGTTCAAGAATATATCTGCCCATGACCGCGAGCTGGGACGGAGGATCATATGCCGGCTTCTCTACTATGGAAGCGACCTCGTAAATTCGGCGCTGAACTTGAACAGCAGACGCCACGCCGTATTGGGACAACAGCTTGGGGTCAACCGATTGCAGTCCAATGACATTGGTTCTGTGCTTCTCGTAGTTTCGAATTAAGGGTAAGAGCAAAGAGTTTTGATACAGGTTTATTTGATCCGGCAGCAGAACAGCAAAGGGCTCGTTTGCAGCAAATGATTGTCCAAGCGAAACGGCATGACCAAGACCGAGTGCTTCATATTGACGAATATATTGAATATTGACTTTGGCGGGAGCAATGATAGGCAGCATGCTTTCTTTGTGAATCGTACGCAAATGAGCCTCCAGCTCCATCGAACGGTCAAAATAGTTCATAATTTCTGTCTTATTGCGAGATAGTATAATTAAAATGTCGGTAATTCCTGCATCGACTGCTTCTTTAACTACATAGTCGATTGCTGGTCGGTTTCCAATGGGAAACAATTCTTTGGGTATAGCCTTGGTTATGGGTAAATTGCGAATTCCATAGCCTGCGGCAGGAATGATCGCTTTTCGAATCAATTGCATCACCTCTAGTTTTGAATGTCTCTCTAAATCTAGTTTATTAATAAAATATAGATTTGAAGCTTGTCTTTCTTAAAAAAGGCAGCCGTACAAGCCCCTTTATCGTTATGATTTTTGATCAACAACGTCCAAATCTTAGCGCATGTGGTTATCCATCCACTCTTAAATCTTTTAAATTCATATACTTATAAGGGAGTTTCAGTAGAGCGAGGGGAGGTGGACTGCTGGATGAAAGGCGTTATACTGGCTGGCGGGTCAGGCACGAGACTTTATCCGCTAACGAAATTTATGAACAAGCATCTATTGCCAGTCGGAAAGCATCCTATGATATATTATGCGATTAAAAAGCTGGCGGATGCAGGGATTAAAGATATTTTGCTCGTTATAGGAAAACAATCAGCAGGCTTGTATGTTGATTTTTTGGGGAGCGGCCACGAATGGGGCGTCAATCTCGTTTTTAGAGTGCAAGATCAGTTTGGCGGTGTTGCTGAGGCATTAGCTTTGGCAGCTGGGTTCGTATCTGCGGATGAAAAATTTGTCGTTCTGCTAGGAGACAATTTGTTCGAGGATTCATTATCTGAATATATGGTTTCTTTTGAAGCATCATCGGAAGAGGCAAAGGTATTACTTAAGAGAGTAGCTGATCCAGAAAGATTTGGCGTTCCGAGAATGGAAGGCGGGCGAATTGTATCCATTGAGGAGAAGCCTTCGAATCCCGGCTCTAATTATTGTGTAACGGGTATTTATATGTACAACGCTGATGTTTTTAATGTAATAAAGACATTGCGTCCTTCGGGGAGAGGGGAGCTTGAAATTACCGATGTAAACAACTTTTATGCGGCGAGGGGGGCACTCAAGCACAGCATTTTGAAAGGGTGGTGGCATGACGCGGGTACGTTCACTTCGCTGCAGGAAGCGGGATTGCGTCTAGCGGATGAGAAAACACAATAGTAGGCTAGCTAGACTGCGACATTACCTGTGTCCCAGTCTATTTTTTTACAACGATTAGGAGAGAAGAAACTTCATGGTAACAGACGCCGTGGCGGTAAAAAGGTTCAAACATATTATGAGATAGGGTTGAATGCATAGAGTCACCAAGTATACCGCCATTACAGATATAAGGGAAGGAAAAAAGATTATGAAATTCAAAAATCTTAAGGTCCGACCTAAGATGATGCTGAAGCCAAAAAGGAGAATTGGTAGAAAAAGCCACTTGGTCAAAAATGGAAGGAAAGATTGGCGGGCAGGATCGATAAGAAGCCAGTCAGAAGGCTACAAAGCTGGATGGAAAGACGGCTATCGTGACGGCCGCTGGATTGCTGTAGTAGGCGGCGTCTGTAAGCCGAAAATTGCATACGTCATCCCAGGATGCTCCATTTCCGGTGGCGTAGCGGTTATTCTTCAGCATGCCAACCGCTTGAAGCAGCGCGGTTATGATGTCGTATTAGTTTCCATGGATGGAAATACGCAGGTTAGCTGGCATCCTGTTGAGGTGCCCATCGTCACAGAATCCCGCGCTCCTGCGGATCGTGATATTGTGATTGCGACCTTTTGGGCTACACTCGGCGCTGCAAGAAGAATAGAAGCAAAGAAACGCTTTTATTTCATTCAATCGGATGAATCCAGATTTTATTCGCCATCGTCGGAGCAATCGAAGCTGGCCTATCAAACGTACAAAACGAATGATTTTACGTTTCTGACGATGGCAGGCTGGCTGCAGCGCTGGCTGCAGCGTACGTTTAATAAGCAAGCGATCTATATCCCTAACGGACTCGATACCTCACTTATGTATGAGGCAGAGCCGCTTGCACCAAAAAGCAGCAAGGTTAGAGTATTGCTGGAGGGCCCTATTAACGTTCCTTACAAAGGAATGAGCGATGCTTTTGCGGCAGTGCGGGATTTGAACTGTGAGGTTTGGTGTGTCAGCTCGTCGGGGCGTCCCGCTGCATCTTGGCGCTGTGACCGCTTCTTTGAGAGTGTATCCTATGAAACGATGAAGCATATTTACTCTAGCTGTGATATTTTGCTCAAAATGAGCAGGGTTGAAAGTTTCCTCTATCCTCCACTTGAGATGATGGCTTGCGGAGGAGTTCCAGTCGTTGCTGATGTAACGGGGACGGATGAATATCTGGTCAATCATTATAATAGTTTGGTCATTCCAAATGACATTAGAGCAGCAGCGAATGCAGTACAAAGTTTGATAGCAGACAAGTCTCTGCGCGAACACCTAAGAGCTGGCGGGAGCGAGACGGTAAAGAAGTGGGAATGGGATCGAAGCATAGATTTGTTGGAGCAGGCACTAATTAGAAATGTATAAAGAGTACTCGTTACAGAAAGAGGTGAGATACTTCTGAAGCAGAAACGGAAAATAAACATTTCAGCAGCAAACGAGTGGGATGCAGGACGCGAATCTGGCTGGAAGCATGGTTACCATGTGGGTACCTGTGAGGCTATAATTCAGAAAATACCGCGGCCTGCAAGCGTGCTTCGATCTCTGCGAGTATTATATGTTCGCGCGGGATTAAGAGGCCCTTTTCCAGATATGGATCAGGCGGTTACGGATGCTCTCAGAGGTATGGTCAGCGAGCTGATCATCGCATCTCCATCGGATAATCTTATTGATCTGGCAAGCAGGAGAAGACCGGATTTAGTGCTCGTACTGCATGGCACTCAGGTGCCAGTCAACCAAATCAAAGGCATTCGTTCGATCGGCGTTAAAACAGCGATATGGCTCGTCGATGAGCCCTACGTAACCGATGTTACAACGGTCATTGCCCCGCAGTATGAATGGCTATTTACCCATGAGTTGGCTGCTATTCCAATCTATCGGCAGCTCGGCTGTCAGGTTCATTATTTGCCGCTGGCAGTTAACCCAGCCGTGTATAAGCCCAAATATGTACCCGCTCATTATCAAAGCGATATTTGCTTTATTGGGAATGCCTTTCATAACAGAGTCAGATTAATAGATCGAATTGCTCCTGCACTAGCACAGCGCGATACAAGAATTATCGGTTTGTTCTGGAAAAGGCTTAAGCGTTACAAAAGCCTAAGCAAGGGCATTCGCATTTCATGGATCAGCTCAGAAGAAGCAGCGAGCTATTACAATGGCGCCAAGATTGTCATCAATATTCATCGTTCCCATGACGACAAGGTGCATAACAAAAATAGCCGCAACCTTCCCGGCCTGTCGATCAACCCTCGTACGTATGAAATTGCGGCTGCCGGAGCTTTTCAGCTTACAGATGTTCGTCAGGACTTAAGCGATTTTTATGTACCTGGAATGGAGCTTGAAACGTACTCTTCACCAAAAGAGCTGGCTGATAAAATTGCATATTACCTGCATGACGAGCAAAAGAGGAATCAAATCGCATTAAGAGGATTTATAAAAACGCTGGAGCAGCATACCTACGAGAAGCGGCTCAGCCAGCTGCTTCAAATCGTCTTTCCATCATGATAGCTAAACAAGATCGTGGGAGGTGAACCCAGATGCGCAAGCGATATTCGCGCAGGCGTATAAAAGCAGTCCGTAAAATAAAGCGAACCAACTTTCAAGCGAGCTATGCAGCTGGTTATCGGGATGGCAGGGCGAGTGGAGCAGCAAGCTATCAGCAGCCTTTTGAAGGCACAAGCATTATTATTCCAACCTATAACCAGTTGAACTATTTACGAAATTGCATAGAGAGCATTCATAAATATACGCCGCAGTCTTACGAAATCATCATTATTGATAATGGCTCAACGGATGGAACGGCTGCCTATTTAAAGTCGCAGGCAGGGCGATTGCGCTATAAAATTTTTCAAGAGAACTTAGGTTTTTCCGGTGGCGTCAATCAAGGCCTGATGATGGCAAAAGGTACGTCGATTCTCATTCTTAACAATGATACGATCGTGACGAAAAACTGGCTGTCGAATTTATTGTCGTGCTTGAACAGCAACCCATCGATTGGTCTTGTTGGTCCGGTAACCAATTATTTGTCGAATGATCAAAAGATTGATGTCAGCTACAAAAACATGAAAGAAATGCAGCAGTTTGCCCAAAATTACAATCATATTAACCCGGTACGATGGAGAAAAACGAATGCCATAATGGGCTTTTGCTTGCTTTTATCCAGAGAGGTGCTTCAGCGAGTCGGGTATATGGATGAGGGATATGTCATTGGGACCTGCGAGGATGTAGACTTTTATCTTCGGATACAATTGCTTGGTCTGGATCTAGTTATTGCGGAGGATACATTCATCCATCATTATGGCAGTGTGACGATGCGTTCGTTTCTGGATGCGTCCTTGCTTAACAACGCTTTTTTTCGTGAAAAATGGGGCGACTGGGATCAGATCAGCAGGCTGGAGGCGGTAATGAATTCGGCATCGCCTAATGAAAAGAGAAAAGGAACAAACTTTTACCCTAGCCATATCGTTGTTAAAGGAACTGATTCGAATGTGTATTGGGTAGAAAATGGATATCGATATATTGTACGGTCTTCAGATTTAATGCATGTGGATGCAGTAAGATTGCCGCAGCTTGATTTATGGAACTGGCCGATAGGAGGGGACATTTCGATTACAGTTTTGCAGCAGAGAATAGCTGCATTATCGGCGCTCACCACCAATTTCGCTGAGGGCAGTTTAGTAAAAACGCAGGACGGCGAAATGTACCAGATTATACAGGGCAAGCTGCACCGAATGACGACAAAATATGCCTATAAGGCATGGGGACTGGAGCAGCGTTATGTTCGTCCTTTAACGCAGGCCGATAAAAACCAGTATTCGGAAGGCTTCCCTATTGTAGCTCCTCCGATCATTAAGGCTAATAATATATAATTCCAAGTTTAGGAGGACGGCAGCATGCTGACGAAACGAAAAAAAAGTACAGCTATTAAAAAAACGAGCGTCAAAAAAACGAGTGTCAAAAAAACGTTGAACGCCGGCGGGAAATTAAGCAGCCGCAAAAACAAATATGGTGTAAAAAAAGGGAAACGGCGAGGTAAAACATTAAAAAAAGGGTTGAGAAGCGGTGCAAGAGGGAGAAAAAGAAGCGGACCGTTTCACACAGGTTATGAGCAAGGGTATAGAGAAGGGCATTCGAAAGGTTTTGAGGATGCGCATCAAGAGTCTTATATGACGAATCAAGGTGCTGTCCTCTCGCAAGCACAGCCAGAAAGCACAAATGCATCGCCTTATCTGACTACTCAAATGCCGAGTGAAGCGGAAATTGCGAGCGTAGCCGGATCTCGAATCGGGATTCTTTATATATGCACAGGGAAATACAGTATTTTCTGGGAAAACTTCTATCGGAGCGCCGAAGCTTATTTCTTGCCGGGCTACCAGAAAAACTATTATGTATTCACAGATGCCGAGCACATCGTTGATGAAGAGAGATCGAACATTTTGAAGATTCCTCAAGATAATCTTGGATGGCCGGGCAATACGCTGCTGCGATATGCGATGTTTAGAAACGTGGTGCATCAGCTGCAGCAGGAATGTGATTTTGTATTTTTCTTTAATGCCAATATGCAATTCGTTGATGTCGTAAGAGAAGAAATATTGCCAATTCACGAGGGCATCGTTGCGGTCCAGCATCCAGGCTTCTACAATAAAGCGCGCCACGAGCTTGATTTTGAGAAAAATCAACAAAGCTTAGCCTATATTCCTGAGGGCGCAGGAAGCTACTACTTTATGGGTGGGTTGAACGGCGGCCGAACGGAGCACTATACGAATCTCATTCGTGTTCTGGATGAGAATATTAGAACGGATATGAATAATGGGATCAATGCCGTTTGGCATGACGAATCGCATTTAAATAAATATTTAATCGACAAGTCTCCTAAAGTGATGAATCCATCCTATGGTTACGTGGAGGGCCAGCAGCTTCCGTTTCCAATGAAAATATTAATTCGCGATAAAAACAACTTCGGCGGCCATAGCTTTTTGAGAAGCTAGCGGCATAAAAAAACGTAAGCGGTTCGGATTTTTCCGAGCTGCTTACGTTTTTTTGTGGATGAATGAAAGGAACAGCTATTAAAAGATGTCTACCTGCTCGTGGCATGCGGCTGGGATATAGTTTGCATATTTGTTTACGTTTATACGATCACCGTTCTCAAATAGCAAAGCAAGCTCTTGCGGCGAGTATTCCTTATTGCTTCCTGCGCGGTTGGCATACACATTCTGAACGACGTTGAGCGGGTTGCAAAACGCTAAGGATACTTCGCTGCATGCTAGAAACTGGCGCCCCTCAGACAGCTCCTGCGCACGTCCTGCCATACATCCTTCAAGCGTATTGGGGTTGGAGAAATCCAAGTTTCTCAGATGCGGAAGAAGATGAGTTGTGCGGTATACCGAGCTGGAAACTTCAATCGGATAGCCGAATTCATACTGCGCCGATGTCCAGTCAAACTTGCGATAGCCATACTCGATAATGTGATGCCATGGAATAGACTGTTCAGCACTCATCGTGTAGCAGTAACGAATGTTTGGTCCCAGTCTTAAGGAAAAGCCAATCAAATCGTTGTGCGCAGCTAATGTGTTCATGACGGACTGCAGCGTGAAATCGCGAACGAACAAGCAATCATCCACGATGAATAGAACATAGGTATAGGGTTCCATCGAAGCGATAACCTGCTCTTTGAATTGCTCCTCTTTAATAAATTGCACCAACGGGTATTCGTTTTTGAGTCGTTCATATTGTGATTCATAAAAATCGCTCGATGTCTTGTAAAGGACCTTCATGTGAAAATTGGAAATATCGAGGGCATGCAAGTAAAGCGATCGCAGGGCTGCATCCAGCTGGAGGGCTCGATCCTTGCTGAAAATAATACCCGTCAGCGGTATTAAAATAGGCGCTGCCCCTCCGTCGCTTGGCTGTTCAACAAGAGAAGAAGCAGGAGCAGTAGGAGCTATTGGAGCAGCTGGTACTTTACGGGCGAGGATGCCGCGTTTCCATCCTCTTGCTCGTTTGTTTATTCGATTTGACCGCAGCAGCTTCTTCCCCTTGCGAGAAGCTCTGCGACGCGTATTTGCGGACGTGCGATTTATTTTTTTACTTTGTCGTTTCATTCGCTTATTCGCAGCTGGTTTTCGTTTGACAACGGTTTGAGACAAGCGTTATCCCTCCTTATTTTCAAGAAACCTCGTTCAATGTATTCTATGTCGATAATTTGGCATGGTACGGGCAATCGATAGGCGTGAAGCGCCTGTATTCCATTGCTTGATCGCATCTATTAAATTTTCACAGACTGGGTATTCATCAGAACAACAAACTATTGAATGAATAAACATAGGAAGATGGCAAGTATATTTGAGAGAAAGAGAGGATGTTTCTATGCGGACGATAGATAAAAATACGAAAGTGGTCATTCTAGCAGGTGGGTTCGGCACTAGAATAAGCGAGGAGTCGCTCATGAAGCCAAAACCGATGATCGACATTGGGGATAAGCCAATCTTATGGCATATCATGCAAACCTATGCGCATTACGGCTTTACTGATTTTGTGATTTGTTTGGGCTACAAAGGTTATTTCATCAAAGAATATTTCTATCATTATTTTTTGCATCACTCGGATGTGACCTTTGATTTATCGAATCGAAACGAAATGACAATTCATGAATCTTCCATTGAACCTTGGAAAATCACGTTGGTCGACACAGGCAAAGAAACGATGACGGGCGGCAGGCTAAAGCGAGTTCAGCCGTATTTAGGAAACAAAACATTTATGCTGACGTACGGCGACGGGGTTTCGGACATCGATATTGGCAAGCTGTCAGCTTTTCACTGCTCTCATAACAAGCTGGCTACAGTAACGGCTACGCAGCCAAGCGGCAGATTTGGCGCTCTCGATATAAAGGACAGCAACAAGGTTATTGATTTTATGGAGAAACCAAAAGGCGACGGGAGCTGGATTAATTCAGGTTTTTTCGTAATGGAACCGCAGCTGCTTGATTATATTGAAGGCGATCATACAAATCTGGAGATGGACTGCATGCAGAAGATAGCTAATGATGGACAACTTATGGCTTATAAGCATGAGGGGTTCTTTCAGCCGATGGATACGCTTAGAGATAAAAACTATTTAGAAGGTTTATGGAAATCAGGAAAAGCGCTATGGAAAAAATAAAGGAGTGTCCATGATGAATCCAAGCTTTTGGCGCAATAAAAAAGTGTTCATTACTGGACACACCGGCTTTAAAGGCAGCTGGCTTTGCTTGTGGCTGGCAGCGATGGGCGCCAAGGTGACTGGTTATGCGCTAGCACCGCAGCAGCAGCCTAATTTATATGAGCTTTGCAATATCGATGCGATGATTCAGTCCGTTACCGGTGATATTAGAGATTCAGCAAGGCTGAGCAAGGTTTTGTTAGCTGCTGAGCCTGATATCGTTATTCATATGGCAGCTCAAGCTCTGGTTAAGCCCTCCTACGAAACGCCTGCTTATACTTTTGAAGTCAACGTCATGGGTACGGTTAATCTGCTTGATGCGGTAAAGCTTGCTGTGGAGAGTGGAGCGGGCATTAAGGCGGTTGTTAATGTAACGACAGATAAAGTGTATGAAAATCAAGAATGGGCATGGGGCTATAGGGAGAGCGATAGGCTGGGCGGTTATGATCCATATTCAAACAGCAAAGCTTGCTCGGAGCTTGTTACAGCCTCTTATCGCAATTCCTTCTTTCATAGCAAAGATGAGAAGGTTCACGGTGTCGGCATTGCAACGGCAAGAGCGGGCAATGTCATCGGGGGCGGAGATTTTGCTCAGAATCGCTTAGTTCCAGATATGGTTCGTGCCTTCATGGACGGCAGTGCGGTGAGCATTAGAAACCCGCATGCTGTAAGACCTTGGCAGCATGTACTTGAGCCTTTAAGCGGATATTTGCTGCTTGCAGAGAAACTTTATGCGAACGGATCAGAGTATGCGGAAGGTTGGAATTTCGGTCCTCGCGATGAGGATGCAAGGCCGGTAGGCCAGGTTGTTGAACAACTTGGTGCGAAATGGGGCGGCGTAGTAGTGCATACGGATACAGGCAAGCACCCGCATGAAGCCCATGAGCTGAAGCTGGACTGCTCGGAGGCGCAGCGGCGCTTAGGGTGGAAGCCAAGATGGACCCTTGATCAGGCGCTGAATAAGGTGGTTGAGTGGACGCTTGCCTATCAAGGCAACGAAGATATTCGGCAGGTTTGTTTGAATCAATGGCATGAATATGCAGGGAAAACAAGCTGAGGGGGGAGATCGATGATAGAAAAAAATTCCCGTGCAGCCTTAACAGCTTTAGTCACCGGAGCCACGGGTTTTATTGGCTCACACCTCGTTCGAAAGCTTTTGGCGGAAGGGTGGAAGGTGCACATTATCGCTAGAAATGAATCGAGCCTTAAGCAACTGGAGGATGTCCAGGGTGCTATCATCATACATCGGCATGATGGGACGATTGACAGTATGTTCGCAATTGTCGAGTCTGCAAAGCCCGATCTTGTTATTCATTTAGCATCCTTCGCCACAGTTACTTATGCGCCAAGACAGGTAGAAGAGATGCTGACAAGCAATATTCTTTTCGGTACGCAGCTAGTGGAGGCGATGTTGTCGCAGCACGTTTATGCATTCATTAATACGGGAACCTTCTCACAGCATTTTGACAATAAGCTTTATAGTCCAAAATCGCTGTATGATGCCTCAAAACAAGCGTTTACGGATATTTTAGCTTATTATTGTGAATCGTCGCCGTTACGTGTAATTACGCTGGAGCTGTTCGATAATTACGGTCCAAACGATACGAGATCCAAAATCATTTCGTTGCTGCTGAAGGCTGGAAAGGAACATAAACCGCTTGCGATGTCACCTGGAGAGCAGCTGATTGATATTGTACACATTGATGATGTTGTTGAAGCTTATATGCTCGCAGCCCAGCAGCTGCTAAATGAAGGGGCAGTTAAGAACGAGGTTTATTCCGTTTCTTCACAGCAGCCCATTCCACTGAAGGAGTTAGCGGGCATTATCGAAAAAATCATGGATGTACCGTTACAGGTGAATTGGGGAGGACGACCCTACCATCCGCGAGAAATTATGATTCCATGGAACAAGGGGGTAACCGTGCCGAAGTGGAAGCCAAAAATAACACTAGAGGAGGGAATTAAAAGATTAATAGAGCAACAGCAATAGGAATGAGAATAGATTGCTGTTAAAAATGAGGAGGGTAAATAAAGATGAGAATCTTGCTTTGTTATGAGGCGGATGAGGCAGCTGCGGGCAGTAAGGCAGCCGGTCAGCTCACCGCTGCGCTCCATGATTTACTCGTTCCAATAGGCGCAGTAACGCTGTTCAATGCCTCATATTTTGATCAGCGGATGCTGCAAGGTCAAAGCTACGATCTGTATGTAGGTGCATCCAATCATCTCTCACGTATAAATGGGCTATGCCATATAAAGAAAAGTATATTGATAACGACAGGGCTGCATCCACAAGAAATCAACCACAGCACGTCTAGATTAAAGGCTGGCCATAACCTGCCAGATGATGTTTTCCATGAGACTGCTGCACCGAATGTTGACGAGCTGGAACAGTCTATCAAACAAGCTGATTTCATTATCGGAATCGGAAATATTGAAACCTACAATTCTTACATCAAACGCGGACTGCCAAAATGGAAATTAAAAATGTTGTTAGGCGGGATTGCTGCTTTAGATCAACCTAATACGTTGCCATCTTCGGAAAATGTAAAAACGGGGCAAAGAAGAGTGTACACGTATATCGCTCCAAAACTCGGATTAAACAATGGTTTTGAAGCCGTCTTTCTACTCTTCTCGAGTTCAGACATCGCGAGTCAAAATTTGGAGCTGCATGTTGTAGGGCAGCCTGCAAATAGGTTTTTCAACAACAGGCTGCTGCAATTAAAAGCTGTGCTCGGTGATAAGCTGTTTGTTCACGGTGAAGAGCTTAATGAAGCCCAGAGCGCAGAGCTGCTCTCGAACACTGATTTTATCGTTTACCCCTCGTTAGGCGAATATGATTCTTCGATTTTACAGGGACTAATCCACGGCGCAATACCGCTTGTAACCGCGCAGTCCGGCATCGATTTTTCACCCATCGGAGTATTCGACCCATTGGATCATTTGCAGCAAAAACAGCTGCTGCAGCGCACGCTTCAGCTGAGTGGTCAAGAGATTGTGTACTGGAAAAAGATGACGATTGAATATGTAAAGGAATATCACCTTCCTTATAAGCAGGTGCTGGACAAGACGATTAAGGATTGCCTGAACGGGAATTTATATCCGAAAATAAGCATTACGCTGCCTGTTTTCAATAAAGAAGCGACGATTGTTCCCCTAATAGCGGAGCTGCACCGTGCTGTGAGCGAATATAAAAATGCTGAACTCCGTATTATTTTCGATGGCTGCTACGATCAAAGCGAATATGTGGTGAAGCAATTTTTTCAGACCGTTCAAGTGGATTACAGTATTGCTTATGAAACGACGCCTAACATCTTTGAGATTAAAACGAACAACATCGGCTTAAAAAAATCATCCGGTGCTTATTGCGTCATTTTGCAGGATGACAATTATGTTTACGATAAAAATATCTTTTACGAGGTTGTACAGTTTATGGACAAAAATACGAGTTGTGCTATTGTCGGCTGTTTATCCGGCGTTAACTTTTACCCGAGAGGAACGACGCTTAGCGGACCTGGGCAAATCTCGTGTTCTGCAAACGAGGTGTATTGGAGGCAGGATGAGAAAGCAGATCCGAATTTGAAAAACCGTGTTTTTGAAGTGGATGCTTGCATGCGCGGACCGCTCGTCATTCGAAAATCATTTTTGGAGCAGTATGGATACTTGGATGAATGCTACGCGCCTTTGTATCAAGACGACATGGATATTTGCTTTCGGGCTAAGCATTACGGCTACAAGGTGTATTGCATGATGTCCGATGTAGAGAACCGTTCTTTGACAATGGCCCATTACGATACAGGGATGAGCAGGATGTTCCAGGAGGTGATGGAGCGAAATACGAATATTTTTTATGCAAGATGGACGCCGAGTACAAACAAAGATTATGCATGGATTCATCGAACTCGCGTTGATGGATCATAGGTTAGAAGGAAGTGGTCATGAATGATTTATTTAGTAAGTTTTGCATCACCAGAATTTCAATCCTATCAAGATAGACTAAACGCGACTGCGCTGCAATTTGGCGTTGATCGTGTCATTTCATATCATCCAAGCGATCTCGAAGGAACGGCTTTTGCTCGTAAGAATGCAGCAATTTTGCAGCATGAGAAAGGTTTTGGCTTATGGTGCTGGAAGCCGTATATTTTACTGGACTCTTTATCGAAAATGGAAGAAGGAGCGCTGGTGCTGTATTCGGACGCGGACACGCGGTTCACTAATCCATTGTATCCGCTATTTGCCCACTGCGCCGATAACGGCGGATTTGCTTTTTTTAAAACAGCCTATTATTTAAATAAAAGCTGGACCAAAAGAGACAGCTTCGTGTTCATGCAGTGTGACAGCTCGGGGTATTGGGAAGCGGAGCAGGTCTGGGCTGGATTTTTTATGTTTTACAATAATGAGAAAAGCAGAAGCCTATTAGAAGAATGGCTGTTTTATTGCCAAGATTATAAAGTGATTTCGAATGCTGAAAATAGCAGCGGCCTGCCGAACTTCCCGGAATTTATCGATCATCGTTACGACCAGTCGATTCTTTCGCTGTTGACAGTTAAATACAGCTTGCCGGTGACAAAGGATATGTATCATTATTTTATGTTGCCAGACAGGAAAGTTACACCAGAATGAAAGGAGCTTGCCCGATGAATGTGAAGGTCAGCATAGTAATCCCGTGCTTGGATGAGGGTAGATTTATTGAACAAACCGTCGATTCTTGCTTAGCTTCTTCCTATTCGGAGATTGAAGTAATCGTCGTGGATTATGGATCAACAGAGCCAGCGACGATCGATCTAATAAATAGTTTAAATAAACCAAAGACGAGAGTCATTTATGAGAGGAACAGTGGACTCCCGGCTGCGAGGAATGCGGGGATTAAGGCAGCACAGGGCGACTTCATCGTATCGCTGGATGCAGATGATTTGCTCCATCACAGCTTTCTTGAGAAGGCGATTCGCCTGCTTGAGCAAAATCCAATGGCAGGCATTGCTTCGCCAGGCTATCATACTTTCGGGGCTGTTCATTATAGCTGGGAGCCGCCGGTCTTTCATTTTGGCCGCTTGTTAGCTGAAAATATTATATGCATAAGCGCTCTCTTTCGGAAGCAGGCTTGGCTTGAAGCTGGCGGCTATAACGAGGGGATGACGGATGGTTATGAGGATTGGGACTTTTGGATTTCGCTTTCGAAAAAGGGCTGGACCAGTGTAGCTGTAAATGACGCCCCGCTGGCTTATCGTGTATTAAGCGCCGATTCCGATGGTTCCATGCATGATCTGCTCCGTAAACAAATTGTGAATAACCATCCAGAGCTTTTTCACGAAAACCGCTTGGATAAGCTATGGCTCAGCTGGCTGTGCGACGAATGGGAGGTTAGGAGAATGCTGCGCAGGCGGCTTGGTCAAGATCTTGAGCTCGCGCCAATCGTAAGCATCGTCATTCCCTGTTACAATTACGGCCAATACGTGGAGGAGGCCGTAGATTCTTGCTTAAACTCGACCTTTCAAGAGATTGAAATTATTGTCGTAAATAACGGCTCTACTGACCCGTACACGATCGAAGTTCTGCAACGCCTTCAGCGGCCAAAAACGAGAGTCATTCATGTTCAGACGAATATTGGTCTGCCGTATGGACGAAACGTTGGCATACGCGAAGCAAGAGGGAAATATATATTGCCCCTTGATGCGGACGACAAAATACAGCCTACTTTAATAGAGAAGGCTTACCGCATATTAGAAGCGAGACCGGAGGTTGGCTTCGCAACTGTCGGCTTGGAGTATTTCGGCGATCAATCGTGGGTTTGGATTCCGCCTGAATTTGATTTTAACCGCTTGCTCTCTGAAAATATTGTTTGTGTCACCTCGCTTGTTCGCAAAAGTGCTTGGTTATCAGTAGGCGGTTACAATGAAGCGATGATACACGGCTATGAGGATTGGGATTTCTGGATTTCGTTATGCGAGAGGGGCTGGCGTGGGACTGCCATTCATGAAGCCTTGTTATTATACCGGCGTCATGGCCATTCGTTGTCCTATGATGCGGGACAGAAGCACGCGATGATTGTTCAGCAAATACGAGCGAATCATCCGAGATTATACTGAAACAGCGACATTGTTGAAAGAACGATGAAGATGCCCTAAGGCTTTTGTCCAAACCATCTGCATCTATCATTCATTGTATAGTAGTGAGTGTGTAGAAGGAGGCGGGAAGGTGCCAAAGGTAACGGTTTTGATGCCGGTTTATAACGGTGAATTGTTTTTGCGCGAAGCAATCGAGAGCATTTTAAATCAGACATTTCAAGATTTTGAGTTTTTAATTATTGATGACGGCTCCAAGGATCAGAGCGCCGCAATCATTGCCTCTTACTCGGATACAAGAATCCGTTTCTTTAGCAATGGATCAAACTACGGACTTATTTTCACGCTGAACAAGGGGCTTGTTCTTGCTCAAGGCGAATATATTGCTAGAATGGATTGTGATGACTTTGCTTTTCCTGATCGTTTGGCAAGGCAGGTTGAGCATATGAATCAATACCCGGATATCGGCCTTTGCGGTACAGCGATGAAATATATGCATACCGATATTTGGGTTAAGCATCCAACCGATCATGAGGACATTAAGGCAGGGCTTTTGTTTTATTGCTCTCTAAATCATCCAACGGTCATGATGCGGAGCTCCGTCGTTAAGAGCTACTCGCTTTATTATGACTATCAGAGTCCACATACGGAGGATTATGAGCTGTGGACGAGAATGGCGCAATTAACCCGCATCACGAATATACCTGATGTTCTGCTTCATTACCGCATTCATAGTGAGCAAATAGGCGCGAAGCATAATGCGGAACAACAAGAGATCGGGAAAAAAATTGTATTCAATCAGCTGATTCAGATGGGGCTTCTGCCTACCGAGGATGAGCTTAATCTTCATATGAACGTATGCGAGAGACGTTTGCAGGCAACAGACGGTTTTGTTCAAGGGGTGACAAGCTGGTTCGATAAGCTTCGGGCAAAAAATATCGAAACAAACCATTATTCCCAGCAGAGCCTTGAAAATGTGTTGAATTCGTATTTTGCTGAGGTTTCAAGCTATTATCATGCTAATCTGCCAGTTGCCAAACCAGCTTCAAGCATAAGGAGAACGAAGCCGTTAAGAAGAAACGGACGTAAAAGGTTAGGAAAAAAAACAACCGGCATGCGAAGAAAAAAAAGTAGTAAAGGTGCATCAAGCAGGAGAGCTGTCAGCCGGAGCAAGCGCAAGGGGAGTGTCCAGCCACGGATTAAAGGGAGCGCAATAAAAGGAAAGAAGCGGGCATCATAAAAACAAAAGCCACAGCGACTAGGGATAGTCGCTGTGGCTTTTGTTTTTATGACCGTATTTATTGCTGATCGATATACCATTTCACGGTCTTCTCTAACCCTTCCGGCAAATCCGTCTGTGCCTTGAAGGAGAATAGCTGCTCTGCTTTGGATGTGTCAAGGCATCTTCGCAGCTGCCCGTCGGGTCTGCTTGCATCCCATCGTATATTTCCGGTGTAGCCTGTTTTCTCCGCAATTAAATGAGCGAGCTCTTTAATCGAGATTTCGCGGCCTGTGCCAATATTGACAGGCTCTTCGCCATTAAACTGCTCTGCGGCTTGCAGAATAGCTGTTGCAGCGTCCTCCACATATAAAAACTCTCTTGTTGCAATCCCTGTGCCCCAAACCTCAATGTAATCAGCATTCTGTTCTTTCGCCTCTAAGCATTTGCGAATAAGCGCAGGAATGACATGCGAGGTTTCCAGATCAAAGTTATCTCTGGGACCATACAGATTAACGGGTAGAAGGAAGATGGAATTAAAGCCGTATTGCTTGCGATAAGCTTGAGACTGAACGAGCAGCATTTTTTTGGCTAAGCCATAAGGTGCGTTTGTCTCTTCTGGATAGCCGTCCCACAGCTCTTCTTCCTTGAATGGAACATTGGCAAATTTGGGGTAAGAGCAAATCGTTCCGCAGGCTACAAACTTTTCGACGCCATGAAGACGAGATGCCTCTGCGAGGTGGATGCCCATCGACAGGTTGTCATAGAAGAAAGAACCTGGATTTGCGCGATTGGCTCCAATCCCACCTACTTTTGCGGCCAAATGAATGACGATATCCGGTTTATAGTCTTGAATGACGGACAAACATGCGGCCTGGCTAGTTAAATCATATTGCCGGCTCCTCGGTACAACAACGTCTGCTGCATCGTATTTAGCAAGCAGCTCGACGACATGCGAGCCTAAGAAGCCGGAGCCTCCGGTGACCATAATTTTTTTCCCTTTCAATTGACTCATTATCAGCCTCCGACCTTTCCTATTTAACCTAAATATATAATTCTACTTATCAGATTATGTAATCGGCTCTTAATGTGAGCATGTCTTTGCCTATTTATAGAATAGAGTTTGAGAAGCTTCCATTACGTCCATACCAATTCGTTTGAGAGACATACTATGTTACTAATTGGGATGATAGGGAAGGGGCRGATGTTTTGAAGATTGCTTTTGTAACAGGGATTACGGGACAAGACGGCGCATATCTAGCGGAATTGCTGTTAGATAAGGGATATATTGTACACGGATTGCAGAGAAGAAGCTCTCTGCCGAATACCGGAAGAATCGACCATTTGTTGAATGATTCCAGCATTAATGAACAAAGATTTTTTCTTCATTATGGAGACCTAACGGATTCTTTAAACATAGTGCGAATTATTGAACAGGTGAAACCGGATGAAATTTATAACTTGGCAGCGATGAGCCATGTTCATGTCAGCTTCGATACGCCAGAGTATACAGCCAACGCAGATGGCATCGGAACGCTGCGCATACTGGAAGCTGTACGACTGCTCGGGCTTACGCAAAAAACAAAAATTTATCAAGCCTCCACATCTGAGCTTTACGGGCTTGTTCAACAAATTCCGCAGCATGAGAATACACCGTTTTATCCCCGCAGTCCTTATGCAGTTGCCAAGTTGTATGCCTATTGGATCACAGTAAACTACCGCGAGGCCTACGGCATGTTCGCGTCCAACGGTATTCTCTTTAATCATGAAAGTCCTTTGCGAGGAGAAACATTCGTTTCACGCAAAATAACGAAAGCTGTTGCCCGCATAGCGCATGGACTGCAAGACAAGGTTTACTTAGGAAATTTAAATGCGCAGCGAGACTGGGGACACGCAAGAGATTACGTCGAGGCGATGTGGCTGATTCTTCAGCAGAGCGAGCCGGAAGACTTTGTTATTGCAACAGGATACACGACAGAGGTTAGAGAGTTTGTTCGTCTTGCTTTTGCCGAGATCGGTGTGGAAATAGCATTTAAAGGGGAAAAGGAAGACGAAGTGGCCTATGTAAAGGCATGCCATAATCCAGCCTATTCGCTTCCGGTCGGCAAGGAGGTTGTTGCCGTGGATGCCAAATATTATCGGCCTACCGAGGTTGAGCTGCTGCTCGGAAGTCCTGAGAAGGCAAAGAAACAATTAGGGTGGACACCTAAATATGACGTTCAAGCGCTTGTTAAAGAAATGGTTATGCAGGATATGAATGCACTAAAAGGAGAGCGAGGCTAATGAAAATAATTTTGCTCTCGGGAGGCTCCGGCAAACGATTATGGCCGCTTTCGAACGGCTCGCGAACGAAGCAATTTTTAAAGGTGCTCAAAGGGGAGAACGGCGAACGAGAATCGATGGTTCAACGGGTGTGGAGACAGCTGCAAGAGGCTGGTCTTGAGGCTTCATCCTATATCGCCACATGCTCCTCTCAGGTGGATTTGATTAGAAGCCAGATTGGCAACCAAGTTCCGATCATCGTGGAACCGGAGAGAAGAGATACCTTTCCGGCTATTGCTTTGGTTTCCGCTTATTTGAATTCAATAGTGAAAGCTTCTAAGGACGAGATCGTATGCGTGCTGCCTGTAGACCCCTATGTAAATACAGATTTTTTCAAAAAGATCAAGGAATTAGAGCAGGTTTTGAGAGGAACGAATGCGGAGGTTGCCTTAATCGGATCACGTCCGACTTATCCTTCAGAGAAATATGGCTATATGATTCCATCTCCTATGAATCTCGCATCACAGACTAATAATAGCATCGTGATTACAAGTTTTGTCGAGAAGCCGCCAGCGCTGATTGCCAAGGAGTTAATAGACAATGGTGCACTATGGAATTGCGGCGTGTTTGCCTTCAAGCTTGATTATTTGCTCTCGCTTCTACGCGATCGAAATTACCCAACCTCCTATCAACAATTATCCCGTCAATATGATGCGCTGCCCAAAAACAGCTTTGATTATGAAGTGTTGGAAAAAGCGAAGCAGCTCAGAGCCATCGCATATGAAAATGAGTGGAAGGACCTCGGCACATGGAACACGCTGACGGAGGAAATGGATACGAATGTAATTGGGCAGGGTCTTATAAGCGACGATTCGAACAATACGCATGTGCTTAATGAATTGGATATTTTGGTGACGGTGCTTGGTTTATCGAACATTGTTGTAGCAGCAAGTCCGAATGGCATTCTCGTATCCGATAAATCTGCGAGTCCCCGCATTAAGGAAATGATGCAGCCTATCGATCAGCGACTGATGTACGAGGAGCTCCGCTGGGGCTGGTATCGCATTTTGGACGTGTTTAAGCTGGAAGACAACCGAGAGACGCTCGTGAAAAAAATTGTGGTTCATACAGGAGAGCATTATGTTCCGGGTTCATTGCCCTCTCGAAGGGTTATATGGACCGTTCAAGCCGGCAAAGGCGTAGCGATTGTGGATGGTAAGCCGCTAAACGTCGCTCCCGGGGATTGCTTGGAAATGGAGTCGACAACAAGCTACAGCATAGCCGCTTTAACGGAGCTTACTTTAGTGGAAGTACAAATAGAGACGACGAGCGGAGTGGACGTATGACATTTAGAAAAAGGATGCTGGTCTTATCCATCATCGACAGCTTGCTGCTCCTCGGCAGCTGTCATTCTCTACGCAGCGGAGTTGCTGCTTTTCACAGATGAACAAATTCCTTTTCTGATGCTTGTGGTGCTGGGACTAATCTCTGCGGCGCTGCTCGGCGGTTTCCGAATATGCTTTATGAATGTGATGGAGCATGCCAAGGCATCCAAGGTTACGAGAAAAAAAGCGTTAATCGTTGGCGCAGGCGCTGCAGGCACGATTACAGCTAAACAGCTGCTGCTTTATGACATTGCAGAGCTTACGCCAATCGGTTTTATTGACGATAGCAGCAAAAAACAAAATTACGAAATTTACGGCATTCAGGTTTTGGGCAAGCGAGAGGATATTCCGCATATCGTCGGTACGTATGGCATAACAGACATCATTATCGCCATACCTTCAGCTCAGAGCGAAAAGTTGGACAGCATCGTTGCCATCTGCAAGCAGACTCCAGCTTATGTAAGCATATTGCCGCGAATGAAGGATATCATTTTAGGACGAAATCAGGATAGCAAAGTTAAAGAGCTGGATCTGAAGGAACTCCTGGGCAGAGAAATGATTAACGATTCGTTAATTGATGTGAAGAGTTATATTCAAGACAAAATCGTGCTTATTACGGGTGCAGGCGGATCAATTGGGGGCGAGCTCGTCAACCAGGTTGCGAAGTGTAATCCCAACAGCATCATATTGCTTGGGCACGGAGAAAATAGCATTCACCTTATCGAAGGTGTAATGAGAGAAAGATACCCGGATCTCCTCCTTCATAGCATCATTGCAGACATTCAGAATGCACCTGAGGTGGAATATGTATTCCGCCGGCATCAGCCTCATATTGTATTCCATGCTGCCGCCCATAAGCATGTCCCGTTAATGGAAAATAACGCTTCAGCAGCCGTCAGAAATAACATATTTGGCACGCTGAATGTTGTAGATAATGCGATCATGGCTGAAGTGCAGCGATTTGTATTCATCTCTACCGATAAAGCGGTGAGTCCAATTAATGTGATGGGAATGACGAAGCGAATGGCAGAAATGCTTGTGCAGTCCAAAGTAAAAAGCAGTGCTACGATCTTCTCGATTGTTCGATTCGGCAATGTACTGGAGAGCAGAGGCAGCGTAATCCCCATCTTCAAGAAACAAATCGCAGCAGGCGGGCCGGTAACGGTGACGCATCCGGATATGGTTCGTTTTTTTATGACGATACCAGAGGCGGTTCATTTGGTTATGCAAGCAGGCGCATTGTCAAACGGCGGGGAAATCTTCGTGCTCGACATGGGCAAGCCGGTGAAAATTGATGACCTTGCGAAAGCACTGATTCGTTTTGCCGGTTATAAGCCGGAGCAAGAAATGAAAATCAAATATACAGGCATGCGCCCTGGCGAGAAATTAGCAGAATCGCTATTTTACGAGAAGGAGAGCATACTGCCAAGTCTGCATCCCAGAATTTTTATAGCTTCGCCGCGAACACTCGATGAAGAGCAGCTGCGGTCGGATCTAAAGAGGCTGGAGTCGGCGATTGTTTTCGAGCAAGGTGAAATTAAAAATATTTTAGGGAAAATTTTGAAAAAGCATGGGTTAGATGAAGATGAGCACGGCGATGCAGAGTGATGCGAGCAATTGATGATTGTGTAAAAAAAGCACATGAAAGCAATCGATTGGCGCTTGCCATCATCGGATCTACCGCGAGGCATAACAACCCGCCGTTTATCATTGGACCTGCCAGAGAATCGCAGACTTTTGTAGCCTGTTTCTATATTGTTCCAGAGCGTGAGCATGTAAAGGCTATTTGTGAATACGCCGATGGTAAGGTCGATTACATTTTCATTGATGCCGAAGCTAAAAACGCGGAATCGGGTGATTTTCTGACTGTCGCCAAAGCGTGTGTGCTGCAGAGTGAGATAAAAGCCTATAAAGGAAACGATATTACCTCGCTGGCTTGTGATCTTCTAATCAACGAGCTGGTTCCAGAGCTTAAGCAAAAGAAGGTCTCGATTATTGGCGCGGGAAACTTAGGCTCAAAGCTTGCGTTGACGCTCGCCGAGCGAGGAGCTGACGTTTACATCAGCAGGCGAGATCAGCAGGGAGCAATCATTGCGCAAGCTTTGAATGCCATTCTTCCAAGGTACAGCACCGGGCGGATATACAATGAGAACAACATCGCGGAATCCGTCAAAAATGCTGATATTCTTATAGGATTTACGCAGAGGCTCCCTGTTATAGACGAGGCTGCGGTCACAACCCTAGCTAAGCATGCGCTTATTGTGGACGGCGGCATCGGAACGGTTAAGGAGGCTGCGATCGCAACAGCTAAGCGATTAGCGATAACCATTATTCGGCTCGATGTGCGCATTGCGTTTTCTTATGTCATTGATGCGATGTTGAATACGGAATATTTTATGAGGCATATCGCTGGAACAAGAGTCATAGATGGCAAAAGCTATGTGGCGGGAGGCATGATTGGCGAGAAAAACGATATCGTTGTCGCAGATATAAGAAAACCTTCAGAAATTGTAGGCATAGCCGATGGAAAGGGTGGTATGCTGCCTCCAGCCTCAAGCTGAATCGAGAGTGCTTACATGCAGAAAAACATGCATTCCATTGTGGCATTTCGCGCATCCCATTAGGGATGCTTTTTTATTATCGCTGTCGACTTTTCCGTCGTGCTAAAAAAGCGGTGGAAATTTCACTTTTTCATTGACCATGAGGTTAATATCACATAGAGTTAAGTTGTATTTCATTATAAAATGGACAACTTTATTCCAAATATGAGGTGGAAATCGGAACGATGATGAATATGTTTAGTCGCGCTACAATAACCATCCTTCTCCTAACCCTTCTATGGCCAGCGGCAGTATCAAACGCAGCAAGCAATCTGCTTAACAATGCCGGTTTTGAAAATGTTACGGAGGGAGCCCCTTCAGATTGGACGCATGATGCGTATTTGAAGGAAGAGCAAATTACTTCGTATACGATTGATAATACCGAAGCGCATACAGGAACCTATTCAGCCGTGCTTGAGAACAAGCAAGCTAATCACTCGCGGTGGACACAGACGATAAAAGTAAAACCAAAAACAACATATAAATTTTCTGGGTACGTGAAGACGGAACAAGTAGGCTTGGATGCAACAGGGGCTCTATTTTTCGTTGAAGGCGTAGCAGTAACTTATCCTGAAGTGAAGGATACAAATGGAAAATGGGCGTACATTGAGTTTTATGCGAAGACGGGCCAGGACCAGAAAAGTATTACGTTCAGCGCTAGTTTAGGCGGATACGGGAGCATTAATACCGGGAAAGCCTATTTTGATGACGTCAGTGTAGAGAAAGTATCTAAGGCGCCATCCGGTGCAGAGGTGTTCAGCTTAGTCCCTACGGAGACAAGCCAAGGAACTGAAGCATCGACTTCGGGCGGCTCAGTCCTTCCACTTATTTTGTTTGGTGCACTGTTCACCTTGTTTTTTGCACTTATTTATAAGAAGCTGTTTCGTGAGCGAAGCTGGCTTGACGAGAAACAACATTTACATAAAACCATTCTTGTATTCGTGTTCCTCGGCGCACTAATTTTGCGGCTTTGGATTGCTGTTTCAAGCAGTGGTTATGCGAATGATATCGCTTTGTTTATGGCTTGGGCTGACCAAGCTGCGAAGCAGGGGCTTTCTGGATTTTACCATTCGGGAATGTTTGTAGATTACCCTCCCGGCTATATTTATATTCTGTATGTATTAGGTTTAATAAAAGATATGCTGTCGCTAGATTCAGGATCAAATGCGGCATTGCTTCTATTTAAGCTCCCGGCGATTTTAGCCGATTTGGCTGCTGCTTATTTCATTGTCCAAATAGGCAATAAGAAAGCTGGCTATTCGATAGCGTTAGGATTAGCGCTTCTTTTCTTATTCAATCCAGCTATTATTGTGGATTCTGCCGCATGGGGGCAAGTGGATTCGATATTTGCGCTGGCACTCGTGCTGGCTATTCATGGACTGGTCGAAAATAAAATAGAGCGCGCTTCGGTTTTGTTTGCTATTGCAGCGCTTATTAAGCCGCAGGCATTTATATTCATGCCTGTGCTGCTGTTGTGGTTCGTATATCGCAAAGATTGGAAGAAGATTCCGGTCAGCGCATTTTACGGCTTCACTACGTTTATATTGCTCGCTTTGCCTTTCTTCTGGGGCAACAGCGGCTTGTCGGGCCTCATTAAGCTGTATTCAGGAACCTTGTCTTCTTATCCGTACGCGACGCTAAATGCATTCAACTTCTATGCGTTAAGCGATGCGAATTGGAAGCCGATTACGGATACGTGGCTGCTGTTTTCGTTCAAAAAATGGGGGAATATCTTCATTTTTGCAGCCGTAGCGATCTCCGCTTTTTTTGCACTGTTAAAGCGAGACAATGAATCGTCAAAGCGCTCTTATTTTATAGCGATGGTGCTTATCGTTGTCGTATTTATGGGTGTAACGAAGATGCATGAGCGTTATCTGTTTCCAGTAATGCTGCTTGGAATCTTTGCTTTTATACAATCGTTCGATCGCAGGATGTTGATGGTGTATTTCGGATTTAGCTTGACGAGCTTCATCAATATTGCTTATGTGCTTGACTACAGCAAGGTGAGCACGAACGTGCCTTTTAATGGAATTGTTTTATTGTGCTCGTTAGCAAATGTTGGATTGATGCTTTACTTGTTATATATCGGATATGATAATTATGCACGCGGAAGATTGAAGCCTATCGCCCCGCTGCTGGAGGAAGAACGCAAGCAGTCGGATCACAAGACACTAACAGCTTTCAAAGCTGAAGCGATCTCAAGAGTGAAGCAAGAGAATGAACGACTCGTGCGCAAGGATTGGATATGGATGGGTGCGATTACGCTAATTTATGCGGTCGTCGCGCTATTCCAACTTGGCGAGATGAAGGGGCCGACAACCGCATGGCAGCCTTCGTCCGTTGGTCAAAGCTTTTACGTTGATTTGGGCGAGGTTAAGCAGCTTGATCGCATCAACAGCTTTGGCGGAGTTGGAACAGGAAAATACAAATATGAATTTAGTCAAAATGGGACCGACTGGGACAATCTCATGGAAGTCGACAGCAGCCATGTTGCTGTATTTACTTGGAACAGTCAGCCCGCGGCGCTCGCAGCTCGGTATGTGAAGCTTACGACGGTTCAAACAGGCTTCTCCATGCATGAGATGGCTATTTACGAGCAAGGCAACCAAATACCGTTATCAATCGTCGGAATAAATGATGAGCAGGCGAAGGATGCCAAACGAGGCAGCGTACCTTTGCTCTTTGATGAACAGCAGCGCGCGAAGTATGAAGCGACTTATATGAACGGATCTTATTTTGATGAAATTTATCATGCCCGTACTGCTTATGAGCATATGGAGCATATTGTAGCTTACGAGAATACACATCCACCGCTTGGCAAAATTATAATTGCGATCGGTATTAAGCTGTTTGGGCTTAATCCGTTTGGCTGGCGCATTGCCGGCACGCTGTTTGGCATTGCAATGCTGCCGTTAATGTATGTATTCGCGAGAAGGCTGTTTAAAACGACTGTTTATGCTGGTGTGGCGACTGCGTTGCTAGCAGCAGATTTTATGCATTTTACGCAGACTAGAATTGCAACGATTGACGTTTACGGCGTGTTTTTCATTATGCTGATGTTTTATTTCATGCACAAATATTATTCCTTAAGCTTCTACAAGGTAAAGCTGAGTGTTACTTTGCTGCCGTTGTTTTTAGCCGGTCTCTTTTTTGGAATCGGAGTAGCTTCCAAATGGATTGTGCTCTATGGGGGCGCAGGCTTAGCTATTATGCTCGGTTTATCTTTATTTGATCGTTATAAGGAGTATGCAGCTGCCAAGCGAGTTCTGAAAGAGAACAAAAAAGAGTCTGGCTTTAGCCAAGACAAGCTGCAGCATATTATAAACGTATTTCCTCGTTATACGATCATAACGCTTGCTGTATGTCTCGTATTTTATATCGTTATACCGCTTGCGATTTATGCGTTATCCTACATTCCAGTACTGACTGTAATGGATGAAGGATATACCTTGAAAAGTCTAGTTGATTACCAGAAGCATATGTTCAGCTATCATAGCAAGCTGGTATCAACGCATCCATTCTCATCCTCATGGTGGGAGTGGCCGTTCATGAAGAGGCCGGTATGGTATTACTCAGGCGACAATATGGCAGCAGGTATGAAATCCACAATTGTAGCGATGGGCAATCCGCTTATTTGGTGGGCAGGCATTTTTGCGATGGCAGCGACGATATGGATGAGTATCAAACGGAAAGATAAAGCGATGTATACGATATGGATTGCGTTTCTAGCACAGTACGTGCCTTGGATGCTTGTAACAAGGCTTACGTTCCTTTATCACTATTTTGCAATGGTGCCGTTCATTATTCTGAGCTTGGTCTATATGTTTAAAATAATCGAAGAGAAACGGCCAAACTTTAAGCTGATTCGAAATGTTTTTGTGGCAGTAGCGATATTGTTATTTGTGATGTACTATCCTGCGCTATCCGGTATGACTGTAAAGACCTGGTATGTAGAGCATGTTCTACGCTGGTTCCCAAGCTGGTTATTTTAAAATATAAGAAAGTATATCGTTTTCTCATACTTATCTTATATTTCACCGTCAAGGCTACTTCAGCGTCTAAGGACGCCGAAGGCGTTTTTGCTTGAAGAAAGGGGTATCTGGATGAAACAATCGGCTGTAAAATACAGTATTATCGTTCCTATGTACAACGAAGAAGAGGTTATCGAGCATACGTACGAGCGGCTGAAGCTGGTCATGGACAGCACGAACGAGTGTTATGAGCTTATTTTCGTCAACGATGGAAGTAAAGATCGTACGGTCGAATTAATTTCCATGATCTGCGATTTCGATCCAAATGTCCGAATGATTAATTTTTCACGTAATTTTGGTCATCAAATCGCGATTTCAGCGGGGATGGATTATGCGCAGGGTGATGCGATCGTCGTCATTGATGCTGATCTACAAGATCCTCCAGAGGTCATTATCGATATGATCGCCAAATGGAAGGAAGGCTTTGAGGTTGTTTATGGCAAACGTCTTAAGCGTAAAGGCGAGACGATGTTCAAGAAAATAACCGCTAAGCTGTTTTATCGCACGCTGCGCAGCTTAACGAATGTGGATATTCCCGTAGATACGGGGGATTTCCGTTTGATCGACCGGAAGGTATGCGATGTGCTGCGCGGCTTGAAGGAAAAAAATCGGTTCGTTCGCGGCTTGGTTAGCTGGATCGGTTTCCGTCAGACGATGGTCGAATATGAACGGGAAGAACGTTTTGCAGGCGAAACCAAATATCCGCTGAAAAAAATGATATCTTTTGCCATAGACGGAATAACCTCCTTCTCTTATAAACCTTTGAAAATTGCCACCTATGTTGGCTTTACATTATCAATAACGAGCTTCTTGTATTTGTTAGTCGTTATATTCCAGAAGCTGTTTACGGGCACCACGATTGCTGGCTGGGCTTCCATTGTGGCAGTAAATCTATTGTTTAACGGCATTATATTGATGCTCTTAGGCATAATCGGGGAATATATTGGCCGGATTTATGAAGAATCCAAAAACCGCCCTTTATACATCGTTCGCGAAGCTCAGGGGTTTCCTGCGAAAGATGACAATCAATCCTCAGAGTCTGCTGAACAAGATCGGGTTAAAAAATATGTCTAACGCAACATCAAAACGAGCAGCTAGAGGATTCATCGCACAATTTGTAAAGTTCAATTTAGTTGGACTTCTTAATACGTTAATCGATTTTCTGATGTTTACACTCCTCATTTGGTTTGGTGCGTATTATTTACTTGCACAGGTGATTGCATACGGAGCTGGAATGATTAACAGCTATGTGCTAAATAGCCGATATACTTTTAGGAAGAGGGAAAATGAAGCTTCAAGCCCGCAGCAGCTAAATAGAGGTATGAGATTCATCGTATGGAACGGTATCATACTAGGTATTACTTTACTGCTGCTTATGGCCTTGAACGAGTGGTGGGGTTTGAATGAGGTCGTCTCAAAGCTGATTGTAACGGTGGTAACCGTTGCGCTTAACTTTTACGGAAGCAAGAAATGGGTTTTCGAGGCGAAAGGACCACAGACTGAGGCCAGCTAGCGGAAGGTGGGGAAAAATGAAAAGAATACTCTCTTATGCATTAGTGATTGTAGGTATTCTCATATTGCTCTATCCAAAAGCGAATGAATGGTACGAGAACCGTCAGCAGGATAAGCTGATGGCTACTTGGGATGAGGCGAGCTTTGATGTGAGCGCAGAGCAGCAAGCGCAGCAGCAATATGAGCATTTGACGGATCTCTTCAACGAGCAATCCGCAGCGACCGAGACGCCGATTCAATCGCCGACGGAAGCAGCTACACCAGAAGCAACCCCTACAGAGGCGCCAAAAGCACAGAAGATTGCCCCCATTGCAACGATTAAGATTGATAAAATAAAGCTTAAGCTGCCTGTCGTTGAGGGAGCCACCCAGAAGAATATGAAATCGGCTACAGCTCACTTAAAGGAAACAACAGCAATAGGCAAAGTCGGCAACGCAGCTATAGCCGGGCATCGGATGCGCTCTAAGGGAAGGCTGTTTAATCGGCTTGGGGAAGTTGAGGTCGGAGATAAAATCGTCGTGGATACAAAAGATGAAAGCTTCACATATACCGTTTATAAAGTATCCATTGTAGATCCGACTGATGTATCTGTTCTAAATTACAACAATAAAGATAAGCTGCTGACTTTGATCACCTGTGATCCCATAGTAAACCCCACGCATCGGCTCATCATTCATGCAAAAATATAATGGGCAGCAGAGCCCATTTTCCCTTCATAACAGCACCAATGGTATCGCCCCTTCATAGTATAAGTTGACTGTATCCCTTAACCTTGTTAAACCATAAAAACCCGCGCAAGGAGGGGTGACAAACATTGAAGGGTAGCGACCATAAGAGCAAGTTTTTATTGACGCATCGTGAACGCGAGGTATTCGAGCTGTTAGTACAGGACAAGACAACAAGAGATATTGCACAACAACTATTCATCAGCGAGAAGACCGTCCGCAACCATATTTCTAATGTCATGCAAAAGCTGAACGTAAAAGGTCGTTCACAAGCGGTTGTCGAGCTAATCAAGCTTGGTGAATTACAAATCTAACATAGCAACCTAATCGGACGGCACTGTGACAAGGTGCTGTCTTATTTTTTTAAATCGATTAATGGGCAATTATTGAAATTGATTATCTAATTATGGAAAATAAACCAGCTAGGAAAGAGGTATTTGTCGAATCTCGTCGAATAATTAGTAATATCATAAATCAAAGAAGGTATCGCTGTGTCGCTTTTACATGTAAAACAAGCTATCCAAAAGAGAAAAGTGAGCCTGACGACACTAATGATTGGTTTAGTCTCTGTTTCGGTTTTACTCATGTTAACCATTTTGCTTTTTGCATCCTACCAGTCCAAGAAACAAGCGTTGTATGAAACAACACTTACACTTAATCTTTCAACCGCATCAAAAATGAGCATGATAATGGATTTATTATTTGAGTCGATGCGAAGCAGTCTTAAAAACGCGGCAGACTTTTACTCTTTGAATAGTGATATGAAGCAATCAGATTCCGGAAAATATCTTGATCTCATTCGCAATAGCAGCAACTATTTTAATTCGATTGTCGTAGTTGATGAGAATGGTGTCATGCGCACACTGTCCCCTTCGTCGATTGGCAAGGCAGGCGAGCCTATAAAAACAGCCGCTGCGAAGGAAGCATTGGCATCACGAAAGCCATATTTGTCAAAGCCTTATACGAGCGCGACAACAAAAAATCTCATGGTGTTTATTAGTGAGCCTTTGTTTGATCAAAAGGGTGTATACCGGGGCTATATCGGTGGAAGCCTCTATTTGCAACAAAATAACGTTCTAAATATGATATTCGGTAATGATAACCTTGACCATAACGGTTCCTATTTCTATGTAGTAGGTTCAGATGGCCACTTGATGTACGATCCTGATAAAAGTCAGATTGGAAAGAATAGCACCTCGAATCTGATCGTTCAGAAGCTGATTAAGGGGCAGAGCGGTCAAGAGCTCGCCGTAGATGAAAATGGTGTGAAATGGCTTGCCGGTTACTCCTACGTCCCTGAGAATCAATGGGGGGTCGTTGTGCTTTCACCAATAAGCATAGTGAAGGAGCAGTTGAACAATCATATACAAGCGATCCTATTATACACGCTCATACCCTTTATTCTTTTGATGCTCGTGACGACCTTTCTTGCCCGCCGATTGGCTAAACCTTTTGTAACGCTTGCGAATATCGTCAGCAAAATGGGGAAAGAAGAAGTTCCCATACCCGCCATGAAGCATCATTGGAACAGAGAAGCCGATTTATTAACGAGCACGGTCATACTTGCTATGAACGGTATTAAAACGGAAACGGATCGGTTGACACAAGCGGCTATGACGGATGCTTTGACCGGATTAAATAATAGAAGAACGTTAGAAACGATTATGAAAAAATGGATAGAAGAAAAGAAACCTTACTCCATTGTCGTCCTGGATATTGATCGCTTTAAAACCATTAATGATACATATGGGCATCAGGAAGGTGACAGAGTGCTTCAGCATTTGGCAGACATTGTAAGGTTTTCTGTAACACCTGATGACCTTTGCAGCCGTTATGGAGGGGAAGAGTTCGTTGTCCTGCTGCCGAATGCCGCGCCGTATGTTGCCTTTGAAACTGCTGAGCGGATTCGTACAACGATGGCGAGCAGCGAAAATCATCTCAAGCAGATGGTTACCGTTTCGCTTGGCGTAGCTCAGTTTCCTTCCCATGCACAAACAGCAGATGAATTATTTTCACTTGCAGATCAAGCTCTCTATAAGGCCAAGCACGCTGGAAGAAACCAGACGGTAATGGCTGACTAGTATGCTGCCTCTGAAATTTCTGATTATTATCAATTATTGATGTACTGAAAAGGAATAAGCTAATGAAACCAGACCTAGTGTATACAAAAAAAAGAATGATTTATTTTATCGTTTTATCCATTGCAATCATAAGTATGCTTGTTGGACTTAAACTCATCTCCACCTATCACTATACAACGAAGTCAGCGGAGATCACGCTGGCGAAGCAGTATACGGAAATCGCTACGGATGCAGCAAATGGTTTAGATAAAGTTGCTTATAAGCAATTTCTACTAACCAAAACGGATGATGAGAATCGCAAAAAAATAAAGCTGTATTTAGAGGAGTATCGGAAACGTATAAATGCGCTCTATATCTATATTCTGCTTTTAGATGATACCGATGTTTCCAAAGTAATGGTTAACGCATTTCCGCCTCATATAAAAGATATACCGATTGGTTTTCCTTGTACCGTTCCTACTAATCAAGTGGAGATGGCTAAAAAAGGGTTAAAATATTCCACAGGAGTGTTACATGATAGGATAAGCGAATCCTATATGTCCGTCGGGGTTCCATTCTTTGATGAGGATGGCACGGTGCTTGGTGTTGTGGGGATCGATATCGCTGCAAAGGATTTAGGCCATGTGGGCAAGTATGTTGTCCAAAATAATATGTTTATTTTCGGAGTGGATGTCCTGTTTGCTTTATTGCTGCTCGCTGGTGTATATGTGCTTAATAAATGGTACAAAGCCAGGCTTCATCAGGACATGCGTGAATCTGAGAAGGTATACATTTCCGAGTTGGGCAAAATTGTAGAGACCATCAAATCAAGTCGTCATGATCTCATGAATCATCTCCAGGTGTTGAATGGATTAATGGACATCCGAAGGTATGATAAGGCACATGATTATTTAAAACAGCTAACCGAGGAATCCAAAACGTTAAACCTATCGCTGCATATAAAAAATCCGATTTTAATGGTGCTGTTCCAGAGCAAGAGGGAGCTGGCGCATTCGAAAAATATAATCATCAGCTTCGCTACAGATTATGATGCATTCGATAAAATAGAGTCGATGGACTTAGTCAAATTATTTTCTAATTTGTTGGATAATGCGATTGAAGCGGTGGAATCAAATGCTGGGTATATATCGCAGGAGATTCAAGTGCAATGTAAAGTGGAACATGGAAAATATATATTTATAATCGAGAATCCAGCCGTGCTTACGGATGAGGAGCAAAAGTGTTTCTTCCAATATGGTTTTACTACGAAAGCGAAGGGTTCTGTTTTACGAGGAAACGGTCTCTCTATAGTAAGGAGAACGGTGGAGAAATATAAGGGTGAGCTTAAATTTCAATATGAAGAAGGCAAGGTTCGTATTCAAATCCGAATCTAAATAAAAGAGGCTGTACCGCATTCTGATGCAGTACAGCCTCTTTTGCTGAAATTTTATGTTAATCCAGAAACATGCTGCTCCACATAGCCTTTAACCTCTTCAGCTGAGCTTAGTGCCAGAACGGCCTGAGCTATCTGCTTCATTTCCTGCTGAGATAGATTTGCGAGCAAAGCGCGAGCAGGAAGTATTGCACTTGCGCTCATACTAAACTCGTCTAAACCTAGACCGAGCAGAATCGGCAGTGCATGCTTCGAGCCCGCCATTTCACCGCACATCCCCACCCATTTGCCATGAGCATGAGCGGCTGTAATAACACGATTAATGAGCTGTAAAATAGCTGGATGAAGCGGATCGTTTAGATAGGAAAGCTTAGGATTCATACGATCTGCAGCAAATGTGTACTGAACTAAATCGTTTGTTCCGATACTGAAGAAATCAACTTCCTTGGCGAATAAATCCGCTAGCAGAGCCGCTGCTGGAATTTCGATCATGATGCCGGCTTCGATCCCAGAGTTAAAGGGAATACCTGCTTCGGTCAGTTCCTGCTTTGTTTCTTCCAGCATAGCTTTAGCTTGGCGCCATTCACCCAGTGTAGCAATCATAGGGAACATAATTTTTAAGTTGCCGTATGCGCTGGCCCGCAAAATCGCCCGAAGTTGTGTCTTGAACATATCCGGTCGATCCAAGCAGATGCGAATGGCACGGTAACCAAGGAATGGGTTGTCTTCTTTAGGCAGGTTGAGGTATGCAATTTCCTTGTCTCCGCCAATATCTATCGTTCGGATGACGATAGGCGCATCGTTTCCAAACGCTTTTGCTGCTTTGCGATAAGCTTCAAACTGTGTATCCTCGGAGGGCAGCCCAGCTGCGTCCATATATAGAAACTCGGTACGAAAGAGTCCGATGCCTTCAGCTCCTGCCGCAGCGGCAAGCTCGGCATCCTTAACTAAGCCGATATTTGCTACAAGTTCAACCTGTACGCCATCGCTGCTTACGGAAGGCTGATTCATAAAGGTTTGATAAAATTGCTTGCTTTCAAGCTGCTGCTTCTGCAATTGTGAATATCGAGTTAATGTTTCATTATCCGGGTCCACGAAAATATGCCCATCTGTCCCGTCAATGATGACGGTTTGGCCGTTTTTCACTGCCTGCTCCATGGAGCTGCCGATTCCGACAATGGCAGGAATGCCGATAGACCTTGCAATAATGGCAGAGTGGGAAGTGCGTCCGCCTGCTTGCGTTGCGAAGCCAATCACTTTGCTTGGATCGAGCTGAGCCGTATCCGAAGGTGTTAAATCTTCTGCAAACAGAATGATAGAACCTGATTCATCATTCAAAGAAGTTGATGAAATGCCTTGCAGCTTGTTCAATACACGTAGGCTTACGTCACGAATATCGGCTGCTCTTTCCTTCAAATAGGGATCATCCAGCCCGCCAATCATTTCTGCAATCTCTTCAGAGGTGTTGAAAAAGGCGAATTCAACATTAATCCGTTCGGATCTGACGATCTCTTTCGAGCGGTCGATGAGTTCTTCATCCTCGAGCAGCATCAGATGCGCTTCAAATATTTCTGCCTCATGCTGTTTGTTCTGAGCAATCAGCTTGGCGTGGATGGCTTCAAGCTCTTCATGAGTTGAAGCAATTGCAGCTTCAAAACGTTTAATTTCATCGTCCAATCGATTGTCTTCCAAGTGAACCTTCTCGATCTGGAGAGGTTTTGTAGACAATACTTTAGCTACGCCGATCGCATATCCAGGAGATGCGGCAATTCCTTGAAGCATCATCTCTTATTGCCCCTTTTCTGCATGCGCCTCAATAGAGACAAGAATCTCTCCAATAGCAGCTACAACAGCCTCAGCGTGCTCACCATCAGCAGAAACGGCAATGCTGTCTCCAAGTTTTGCCCCAACGGAAATGACATGAACTAGACTTTTGGCATTGAAGCTTTTGCCATCCTTCTCTAGTGTAACTGTTCCTGTGAATGCCTTTGCTGCTTCAACGATCTTGCGTGCTGGTCTTGCATGTATGCCAAATGGATTTTGTATAACAAAGCTGTTTTTCATCGTTTTTCACTCCTAATATGTTTGTTGTTACATTATTTTTTTAATTTCGTCTTTCAATTGCTCGGACTGCGTGCCGAATATAACTTGCACTGCGCCCTTGCCTAAACGGATAATGCCTGCTGCGCCCATGCCCTTGAGCTGTGTATCATTGACAATCGATTCATCCTTTACGACTAAGCGAAGACGTGTAATACAAGCATCTAGACCGACGATATTTGAAGATCCGCCGAGCGCATGCAGCACATTTTCTGCTTTACTGCCAGATGCGGCTGCAGTCTTTTCTTTGTTATCGGCTTTGTCCTCGGCTGTCTCATCTTCGCGACCTGGCGTCTTAATATTGAATTTGACGATGATAAATCGAAATAAGAAATAATACACGACGGCAAAGGCAAGGCCCACCGGAATAATGAGCAGCGGATTCGTCGCGAGCTGATAATTGATCGCATAATCGATAAAGCCTGCTGAGAAGCCAAACCCATGCCTAACCTCCAGCTGGTAGAGGATGAAGCCGGATAACCCCGTTAAGATGGCATGAATGACAAATAGAAACGGTGCTGCGAACATAAAAGCAAATTCAAGCGGTTCTGTGATCCCTGTCAGGAATGAAGCGAATGCCGTACCAATAAATATGGAAGCAACGAGTTTGCGCTTCTCTTTGCGAGCTGTGTGGATAATTGCAAGCGCGCCTGCTGGCAGTGCAAACATCATAATCGGGAAGAAGCCAGTCATAAACATGCCCGCTGTTTTGTCTCCAGCGAAAAAGCGATACAAGTCACCGTGCACTACTTTTCCTGTTGCATCTGTATAGTCACCGATTTGGAACCAAGCGATGGAATTAATAACATGATGCAAGCCGGTAGGAATAAGCAGTCGGTTTGCTGTAAGAAAAACGAAGGAGCCGATTCCGCCAAAACCAACGACCCAGCGGCCAAAAGTATCCAGCGCTATTTGAACAGGACCCCAAACAAGACCGAGCAAGAGAGCAACGATAACCATAACGAGCGAGGTTATGATAGGGACAAATCGTTTGCCGCTGAAGAAGCCAAGCCAGTCGGGCAGCTTGATCGTATGGAATCTTTTATATAAGTACGCTGATATCAAACCAGCAATAATACCGCCAAGGACGCCCATGTTGAGTTCAACATCTTTTCCAACAATGTTGGTAAAGACGAGCGGCACTTTAATTTGAACGGTTACAAGCACTTGGTAAGCGATAACGGCAGCCAGTGCGGCAACTGCATCACCAGCAAGTCCGATGGCAACACCGACGGCAAATATGAGCGGTAAGTTATCGAAAATTGCGGCGCCGCCAGCAGCAAGAAACGGTGCGATGTATTGATTAATAAACTCTCCTGCGCTGCCCATGTGAAAGTCTTTCACATAGTCAATATTACCGAAACGAAGCAGGATGGAAGCCGCTGGAAGAGCGGCGACTGGAAGCATTAATGCTTTACCTATTTTTTGTAGGAAGGCTAGCATAGTTATTCGTCCTCTTTTCTTATCCAAGTGTAGGGGTGCTTCTTTAGCCGTTCATAGTTGCCTTAAGCAGAAGCTCCTTGCCAGCTGTAACAGAACCGCTGGTAAGCAAGTGTTCCAATTGCTTCACATCATCCTCGTTTGCGACAACGATAGGTGTGATGGATGGATAACCTGCGGCTTCGATTTTAGCGCGATCAAATGTTATAAGTGCATCACCGGCTTGAAAGGTGTCACCTGAAGCTACATGAGCCTCAAAACCATCGCCATTTAGTGCTACAGTATTGATACCGATGTGAATGAGAAGCTGCAGGCCTGATGCATGCTCAATAATAATGGCATGATTGGTATGAATAAGATGAGATACAGTACCATCGAAAGGAGCGACGATTGTCCCTTCAGACGGCTCAATCGCAAGTCCGTCACCCATATGTTTGCCTGCGAAAGCTTCATCAGGAACAGCAGTTAACGGTACGACCTTTCCTGACAAGGGTGCTGATACTTCAATTATTTTTTGTTTTGACTTTCCAAAAAGTTTAGATAGCATAATAATATCCTCCTAGTGTTGGTCTGCTTGTTTAATAAGTTGCCCTACCGGTACATTGTGAATTCCAGAATAAACATGAAACGATAAAAACCCTATTTCTTCTTCCGGGATGCCGACGTGGAATTGCTCACTTATCCACTCAGCCAATTTGGCGGCAATTTCGAACTCTAAAGGAAAGCTCTGTTTCGTCTCGTTTAGAAAGGGATTTACAATATCCATGCCATTGTAAAGCCGATAAAGAGCAAATTGGATGTGGCTCGGCAGTGTGAAATATAGTTTCGGGTTTACTTCGACACCCGTTTTCTGCTTGATGTAATCGGCTATTCGCTCTGTCATATCAATGATGGTTGGATCGATTTCTTCAAGATACGTGTGATATTTCTTCATTTGTTCGGAATCATCCAAACGAAATCGTTTTTCTATGCGGTTATCGGTTCGATCAATGATTTGTCCGGCTTTAAGACTGAACCCTAATCCTTTGCCAAAAATGACGTATTCTTTCTCTGTTTGAACATCAATTGTTAATAACACATTGTTGCCGATTACGCGTTCAACCCGAAAGGCGCGAGCCATACTTGAAATCCCTCCTTTGTCATTAAGGTGCCCATCTGGCAAAAAAAAGAGCCAAGAAAAGAAAACCGTTCTAAAAGGAAATTAGAAGGTAATCAGTTCTTGGCTCATGCCTCTTTTAGTGAGTAACACGCCAATTTCATATGATTGATCGTTTTAATCGATAAAATGATGTTGAACACCATTCATTTGAATATTAACATCATAAGAATGTAAAACGCTTTCGTCAAGAGGGTATTCACTTGAAAAATATCACTTTCATCATTTTCAATAACCGTCAGTGGAGTGTCCGAGCTCCTCAGAAAGCTCCATTCCTTCTTTTGCTGGCGTTGTTCCAACGTGTTTTGAGCTGTTGCCGAGCTTATCGGTTGTGTGTAGTCCTTCCTTCACACGTTTGCCATATTCGGGATCCGCTTCTGTGAAATGTTGAATCATTTGATCACGAATAACTGTGCTGCATGTGCTGAGTGCATCTACCAAATTTTCGATGAGCTCATCCTTCTCCCAGTCCTCGAATTTACGATAGGTCTCCCCAGCTTGTTTGAAATTGTTTTGGCGATCGATAGGCTGTTTTATAAGTTTTGCGGAATAGGAGGGCTCATGAGGCTCACCCGACTTTGGAGCTTCCGTTAATCCGCCCATTGTAGACGGCTCATAATTGACATGCGGATTTTGGCCGGGTGCAATATCGATATAGAAAGCCATTTGCCCGTCACGCTGATTGGTCGCAACACGTTTCTTCGGTGCGTTGATCGGCAATTGAAGGTAGTTAGAGCCGACGCGGTGGCGCTGAGTATCGGAATAGGAAAACGTCCGGCCCTGCAGCATCTTATCGTCAGAGAAATCTAGACCATCAACGAGTACGCCTGTGCCAAAAGCCGCTTGCTCGACTTCTGCAAAGTAGTTTTCCGGGTTTTTGTTTAAGACCATCTTCCCAACGGGCAGCATCGGGAATAATTCAGGGTCCCAAAGCTTTGTGTCGTCCAGCGGGTCAAAATCAAGCTCTTCATGCTCGTCATCGCTCATCCACTGCACTTGTAATTCCCAAGCTGGATATTCACCACGTTCGATGGCTTCATATAAATCTTGGGTTCCGTGATTGAAATTTTTCCCTTGAATTTGCTCTGCTTCGCTTTGTTTTAGGTTGCGAATGCCTTGAAGCGGCTCCCAATGGTATTTGACGAGTACGCCTTCGCCTTCTGCATTAATCCATTTGTATGTATTGACGCCGGAGCCCTGCATTTGCCTATAGTTTGCGGGTATTCCCCAAGGCGAGAACAAAAAGGTAATCATATGGGTAGCTTCCGGCGATTGAGATACAAAATCAAAAAAACGTTCCATACTTTGTACATTGGTGACTGGGTCGGGCTTGAATGCATGAACCATGTCAGGAAATTTCATCGCATCCCGTATGAAAAATATTTTCAGATTGTTGCCGACAAGATCCCAGTTGCCATCTTCAGTATAAAACTTGGTAGCGAACCCGCGCGGATCGCGCAGCGTTTCTGGTGAATGGCCTCCGTGAATAACGCTGGAAAAACGAACGAATACGGGCGTACGCTTGCCCGGCTCTTGAAATAGCTTGGCTCTCGTATATTTTGCAATCGGCTCTTCGCCAAGCTTGCCGTAAGCCTCGAAATAACCGTGCGCACCTGCGCCGCGGCCGTGCACAACACGTTCTGGAATACGTTCTCTGTCAAAATGAGATATTTTCTCGATGAAATGATAGTTCTCCAGTGTCGACGGACCACGATTGCCAACGGTACGAATATTTTGATTGTCTGAGATCGGGTGACCTTGCCGATCAGTTAATGTCGAATCTGGTGTCTCATTCGTCGCCATGATGTTTTCATCCTCCAATTTAATGCAATTGATATTTCTAGCGTGTAGTTTAAGTCATACAAGTTTTTATTATTCATACATTAGATATAGTAATGAAATGCTATTTTTGCTCGAAAAATGTGAAGATTATGGTATGATAGAACCATATTTGTACAATAAATGATGGATTTGCTTACGAATTGAATGTTTAATTACAAAGCGTGCAGGAGGATCATATGTTAAAATTTAGTCTTTTAATATTTTTATTTTGGTTGTTTGGCAATCCGTTTATAGCCATTCTTGTCATGCTTCTCCTGCTGTATGTGCTTGATCGTCGGTTTGTCGGGTTAATGCCAAGCATATTTAAACCACTAAAAAGAATATCAAGAATAAAAAAACTGAAACAGCAAATTGATCGGTCGCCAAATGATGTGTCCTCCAAGCATGAGTTGGCTCGTCTTTTAATTGAGAGAAAGAAGTATAAAGAGGCTTTGACATGGCTTGTCCCGCTGCAGCCAATGCTTGATGAATCAGCTGAATTTTGGGATGACTTAGGGACTAGTTATTTATATACCGGTGATGAGGAAAATGGGGTAGCAAGCATACTTCGGGGGCTGGAGCTTAATCCACGCGTCAAATACGGTGCACCATACTTGAATCTAGCGGCTCATTTCTCGAATGGCCAAACAGAGCAAGCGCTTAAGCATATCCAATCCTTTCAATCGATAAACTCCTCATCTTGCGAGGCATATGATCAACTTACTATGATATATAAGAAATTAGGCAATACGGCTGAAGCTAAAAATGCCATTGAAGAAGGACTTCGAATTTATCGTATGCTTCCTCGTTACAAAAAGCGGCAGGAGCGCAAGTGGGCTGTTCGATTGTTTTTCAAAAAATGGACGGTTTAATCTAGAACGAAATACTAGCGCTTTGGTTGATATTCATGTATTTGTAATCATTTGTTAGTGATTGTCATATTGTCGTTTAGTTTAGGATGATCCATAATGGAAGCTATAATAAATAGAAGGGCAAGATGCTTGAGATGCAACGCAACATTTGGCTTGTGGCGATTAGTATTATCGTCGTTTTAGTTTTATTAAATAATACGGCTTATTATTTTCTCACAAAAAAAACGCTGGAAGATTCCTTTAATGAAGAGCTTCTAACACATGCCAAGCGGCTGGAGATTTCGCTCGAGCAATCCCGCGAAGGCTCGGAACAGTTTCAAAACCAGATTGGACGTGAACTTCGCGCCGCCTCGATTGCAATTCAATATGCGCTTGATCCCGATATTGAGAAAGTAACGACGGAGCAGCTCATGGAGCTGCGCGATAAGCTGGACCTAAGCCACATTACCCTTCTCAAAAAATTGCCTGATGACATTGTTTTATACAAATCATCCAATGCTAAGCAAACCAATATTAGTACAAAAGAATGGAAGCCATGGTACGAGGTGTTTAACCAGCTATTCGAAAACAAAAATGCATCGGTAAACTGGCTTGGACAATCACTTCCGAACTTCTGGAGCGGACCTTATGAGGTATCTGCAACAAATGTGGATAAGCTTAACAAATGGGGTTACTACTACGACGGAGCTACAAACTATATTATTGATCCTTATGTAGATTATGAGCGACAACAAAAGTATGAGAATGCGACAGGTGTTCACCGCATGATTGAAAATTCAATTCAAAGCAGCGATTCATTGCTTGAAATTGCTTTTATTAATCCGGAGACATTTCCTGATGGGAAAAATACGATTAATCCGCAAGGCGAGGTTCAAGGCCATAAAGTGCAGGAACCGATCTTTTATGGCACGTATAATATTAAATCAAAGCAGGATACGAATTTAGTCCGCAAAGCTTACTTTTCTAAGAAGACGGTCACGTTAAGAGAGAATATCGGCGGAAAAGAGATTTTCAAAATGTATATTCCGGTATTTGTTAATGAGGATGGTATTAATATTACCGATCGTGACGGTCAGCCTATGAATAGCTATGTGCTAATGATGACCTCTGATTATCATGTCATTCAGGATAAACTGGACTCTCAGTTTCTGAATTTGGGCATTATCATTTTAATTGTCACCTTTTTCAGTTTGTTGATAGCTGTATTTGCGATGAGATATTACAGGCATTCTCGCGACAAGGTTGTTCGCGTCACGCAGGAGACCTATGTGGAAGAGATTAATCAAATGTTCCAGTCTATTCGAGCGCAGAGGCATGATTTCTTGAATCATGTCCAGACCATTCACTCTCTCGCAGAGCTTAACAAATCGCATGAGCTCGTTGCTTATACGAAGGAGCTGACCGGTGATATTCGATTAATGAACGATATTATCAATATTGGCAATCCGGCCATAGCAGCTTTGGTTCGTTCCAAAATTTCACAAGCGGAAAGCAACAAAATTCAATTTAGCTGCTCCTTTACCGGACTGAATATGCAGGAAATGGGCGTTAGAACGCTTGATGTCAATCGTATGCTTGGCAATTTGATCGATAATGCTTTTGATGAGGTATTGAAATACTCGGAGGATCGACGCCATGTTACGCTTATCGGCAAACAAACGGCGGATATGCTGGAATTTACGGTAACAAATAATTGTGACGATGCGGAGCTTGCCATTTCGAATCCTATATTTGAAGCGGGTTATTCCACTAAGCAGCAGGATCATCAAGGCTTAGGCTTATCGATTGTAAAAACGATTGCGAAGCAATATAAAGGTGATGTTTATGTGGCTGCAGAGCCGGCTGGGAAATTAACGTTTACTGTGAAGATGCCATTATAATATTGTTTTGCGCCTTGCCGAGCGGAGATCTTCGCCGGTAAGGCTTTTTTTTTTTTTTGCTGCTGCTTATTTCATTTGCAATTGTAATCCAGCTTTTAACGTCAAATGATGGCACCAGCCTTATTGGCTTGGTATAATAGTAAGAATGCAAGTGAACGGAAAGGAAGCGGGTGAATGTCTATGATGCACCTCAATGAAAAGCTGCACGCGCTAATTGAGCAACAACTGAACGTCCATGTTGAGACAACGATTATGAAGCGGGGCTGGCATTATTACATGGAAGGTAAAGTGAACAGCGCGAATGAGGGAAGCCATGATCATCTTTATGGGGTCGTGCAAGGATCGGATCTTTATGCGGTCATCCTTGATGCTGGTCAGCTGCGTTATAGCTCATGTACTTGTCCCTATACAGGATTTTGCAAGCATATGGCTGCTGTTTATTTTCAATATTGCAGTCAGCAGGAGGGGGGACATACACTGGCGGAGCGATCCTATTTTCGCTTGCTGGGGTTGTCTTCCGCGAGTGCGCTGCTCAAAAATACACAGGCTGCTGCACCACCTCCCGAAGCAGCGCCTGCTTTGCCTCGCGAGCCCGGTGAACAAGCTTCAGCTGAGGAGTGGCTGGAATGGATGGAAGCGACACATGGCGACGTATGGCGGAAATGCCGGCACTCTCTCCATGCGCTTCAACCATTATTGTCCTCATTAAAGGGGCTTGCTAAGGATTGGGAAAAAAGGATGCAGCGTTTGCATTGGTCAACAGCCATCATCTTTGTGCTGGAGCAAGCAGAGCGAGCGATTAATACGGTGGACTCGTTCAGCAGATATTATCATGAAATGTCGTTCATCCGGATGGCAGAGCCTTGGGTGGAGCATTTATATACATTGGTATCCGAGCTAACTCCCGAAGCAATGGAGCTGCGGGAAGAAGCTTGGGCGGATGCATTAATCGCTCGAGTGAAAGTATGGGCATCGAGTACCGAAAAGCAGCTTTTTGACTGGGAGTATATCTATTTAGTTTTATGCGAGAAGCTTTCAGAGAGCCGCAGCTGGTTTGAGCGGGAGTTAGCTTCGATGGTTGAGCTGTCGATGAATGAAGATGTCGAAGACGTCAATAAGGCATTTTTGCATACTGCGATTGGCATCATGTATTTTTTTGACAAACAGGATGAGAAGGCAATTGCTCATTTTGCATTAACAAGCTTTGAGCGCTCTCAGAAAGTGATGTATCCTTGCGCCGCACAGCGGATGGAAGAAGGGAAATGGGAGCTTGTAGAGCAGTGGATGAGCTTCTTGTTCGAGCGAATCAATAAATTGAAAAATGGCCGTTCGGTGGGACCGTTCGTTACATTATGCCGAAGAGCAGATCTTGACCGGCCTGAAATGCCGATATGGACCGATTATATGAAGCAATTGCTGCCCCATTCTTATTCAGAATTATCTGACCATTGGCTCGACCAGAAGCGTTATGATGAATGGGCTGATTTACAAATGCTGATTGGATCAAGCCCTGAGGATGTCGGCGCTCATGCGCTTCGAGAAATTGCTAAGCTTGCGCCTCGCGCGCTAATGCCCATGTATCATCAATCGGTTGAATCGTCCATCCAATCACGGAACCGTCAAGGCTACCGAATTGCGGTTAAGCAGCTTAAGAAGCTGGAGCGGTTATATAAAGCGGATAAAGATGAAGTGAGATGGAATCAATATATTTCTGGACTTGTAAGTAAGCATCAGCGATTGCGAGCATTTCAGGAAGAGCTGTGGAAAGGGAAAATAGTTACATGAGAACTTACATTGGCGCGCGCAAGTTGACGATAGACGGATTTTGGAATGAAGAAGAGGGTACGTCCATTTGGTTAAGCGCTGTCGATCGAAAGGATTCTGCGGATGGCAAGCTGCGATCCTTATTGTTCGCATGGCACAAGGCATCTTGGTATGGAGCGGATGTCGAGGAAGTCAGTGTAGGTGAGCGTAAGATGCTGAAGGTTCCGCCGCTCCTTGCCATTGATTATTTATCCTCGCCTCAGCATGTTCGCCTGCTTCAAGTAGAGTGGACGGAGCGTTTGACGGTCTTGATGCAAATGGCAGAGTTCATAAGAATTGCGCTTCTTAATGGTTGGTATATGCCTGATTGGGAGCGTTGGACGGAAGAGAAGCGAAGCTGGAGAATGGCTATTCCTGAGCAGGATACCGAGCGCAACCAGCAATGGAGTGCTATTGTAGCAGCTGCTAATCAGAACGGCGATAAAGGAATTGAACAGTGGATTAGCGGAGCAATTGAGCAAATGATTGAAGAAAACGAACAGGCTGCACAGGCTTGGAGGGAAATAGGCAATGCTTCTGGAGAAGCGGTGCTGAGGAGAAAAGCAGTTGATGAGGAAGATTGGCTCATTGCCATTGGGCTTAGGAAGGATGTCCTTCCATTCCGAATTGCGCTTCAGCTAGTGGAGCCGCAGGAGTCATCCATTTGGAGGCTTCGACCCGCTCTGCAAAATCGTGATGGTGGACCGTGGCTGCCTATTCGCCAGAATATTAGTCAGGATGGCTGGGAAGCGGATACGGATGATGGACAAATCATTCCGCAAGAATGGCTTCCGCTTCTAGATGGCAAGCTGGCTAAGGAGCAGCAGAAATGGATGAATGCTCTTCCTGATCTAACAGAAGCGGAAAACGACGGCAAGCTAAGATACACCTTATCGGATAATGAAGCATGGAAGTTTCTTGAGCATGCAAGCGTTCAACTGCTGGAGGCAGGTTGTCCGGTCTTATTGCCTAGCTGGTGGGAAGCGGTTCGTAATCGCAAGCTTCGTTTGAAGGCAAAGATGAAATCTTCAGTAGGCTCAGCGGCTCAGCCCATGTTTGGACTTGATCAAATCGTACAATTTGATTGGAAGCTGGCTCTTGGTGATGTGAATTTGACCGATGCCGAATTTCTGCAGTTGGCAGAGCAAAACCGTCGTCTCTTCAATGTCGGCGGCGAATGGGTTCATTTGGACCCACAGGATGTGACGCAAATTAAACAGTGGCTGAAGCGGATGGGTAAACGCAAAGGACTATCATTCCGTGATGTGCTGGAAATGCATTTAAGAGGCGGCATCCCGCTCGATGACAGCGGTGAGCTTGATTCGTCTATGGACACGGAAGTTGAGCTGAATGACCATTTAACGGCATGGCTCACGCAGCTGCAGCAAATTAAGGAAATACCGCAGGCGGAAATTCCAGCTACGTTTTTGGGAGAGCTTCGACCATACCAGCATGAAGGCGTATCGTGGTTGCTTTTTCTTAGGAAATTCGGGCTTGGCGGTGTGCTTGCAGATGATATGGGACTCGGAAAAACGATTCAATTTATGGCTTACCTTGTCTATATTAAGGAGAAGAAACTTCAAATGGGAGGGCCTTCGCTGCTTATTTGCCCAACTTCAGTAATAGGCAACTGGGAGAAGGAGCTCGAGCGTTTTGCACCTTCGCTTAATGTCATGCTGCATTACGGCAACAAACGGGAGAAAGGCGAATCATTCCGCGATTCCGTTTCAGGGGCAGATTTGGTCATAACTTCTTACTCCTTGGCACAGCTGGATGAAGATGATTTGTGTTTAGTGGATTGGGATGCTCTTTGCCTCGATGAAGCGCAAAATATTAAAAACGTATATACAAAACAATCTACAGCAATAAGGAGGCTGCCTTCGAATCATCGCCTGGCTCTGACAGGAACGCCGATGGAAAATCGATTGACAGAGCTCTGGTCGATTTATGATTTTATAAATCCGGGTTATCTTGGCAATATGACCGAGTTCCGCAAGGAGATCGTCACACCGATAGAGAAAACACGAGATGAGAAGCTTATTGCTGGCCTTCAAAGCTGGGTAAAACCATTCATGCTGCGAAGAATTAAGAAGGACCCTTCGATTCAGCTGTCTTTGCCGGATAAAAATGAAACGAAGCTGTATATGACGTTGACAGCTGAACAAGGCGCGATGTATGAAAATTTAGTCGCAGACCTCCTTGAGAATTTGGATAAACTAGGTCCAATGCAGCGCAGAGGGCTCATTCTTGCAGCTTTAACCAAGCTGAAACAATTATGTGATCATCCTTCCCTGCTTAATCATGAGGATACCGCTGCTTTATGGGAAATAGAACGTTCGAATAAAGTAGCAAGGCTGCTTGAAATGTGCGAGGAAATAGCTGCCGAAGGTGAACGCTGCCTTATCTTTACCCAATATATCGATATGGGGCACCAACTGAAGCAGCTGCTTGAGGAGCGAATAGGTTTGCCGGTTCCTTATTTGCATGGCGGCGTGCCTAAGGTGAAGCGGGATCAAATGATTGAGCAGTTTCAAAATGCGGAGGAGCCGTGCTCTGCATTTGTCCTTTCACTAAAAGCGGGGGGAACGGGTCTTAATCTGACCGCTGCAAACCATGTTTTCCATTTTGACCGGTGGTGGAATCCTGCCGTTGAGAACCAAGCGACCGACCGGGCATTCCGAATCGGCCAGACGAAAAAGGTTCAGGTGCATAAGTTTATTACACTCGGAACGCTTGAAGAGAAGATCGACGAGATGATTGAGCGAAAGCAGTCGCTTAACGATCAAGTGGTCGGTCAATCGGAGCAGTGGATTACGGAAATGTCTACTGAGGATCTTAGGGAGCTTTTTGCACTGCGAAAAGGCTGGCTAAAGGGATGAGGGATATAATTGTCGGATGGCAGTTTACGTGCTAAGCAAGAAAAATTGCAGCTTGAAGCTCAAATAACGAATAGGGAAGATAAAATATCACATAATGAAAACAATATTATAGTGGAAAATAACCATATACAAGGTTCTATTCCAGAGTGGCAGCGATTTTATGAGGTTGTTAGAGGGATAACGAAGGATATGCGTCACTAAAACGTAAGATTAATTTACATAGCCCGTCGGGAAAAGTAACCCGACGGGCTATAAGATTTTATCCCTCTTTTGAAAAATGAGAGAATTGTCTCCCTAACTCGTCGTTTTTTTGACCTCCTTTGAATTGGTTCTGCAGGACTATAATAAATGTGCGAGGCAAACAAGCAACACCATAAACGAGGAGGTCTTCCCAATGAAAAAGAGATCTACACTAATTGCCACTACGCTGCTTTCCCTTATGATTGTCGCATCGGCGTGCGGCGGTAACAATGCTGGTAAAGGAAATGAAGGCGCTGCAACAAATGCCCCAACGAATGCAGCAACGGATGCTCCAGCAACCGATGCACCAGCAAAGGACGTAACATTGTCCCTTCGACACACTCAAATTAAAGAAACAAGCAAAACTCGTTTGAAAATTCTTGAAGATGTTGTTGCAAAAACACAAGACGAAAATAAAGGTCTTACTTTCAAGCTTGAAGGTATTGACGAGATCGTTAACCGCGATCAAAAGCTGAAAGCTGAAATGGCTGCTGGCAACCCTCCTGATATTTTTGAAGTATTCGGTGGAGCAGACCTTAACCTTTATGTAAAAGCTAACCGCATGCTTGACTTGACACCAATCATTGCAGAACTTGGTCTTACAGACAAATTTGCAAGCTTGGACGAGTTCACTGTAGATGGCAAAGTTTATGGCCTTCCTTTCGGCGGCTATAGCGAAGCGATTTTCTACAACAAGAAAATTTTCTCTGAGCTAGGCTTGGAAATTCCTACAACTTGGACGCAATTGGTTGAAATCTCCGAAAAAATCAAAACAGCTGGCTACACACCACTTGGTTTGGCTGCTAAAGACGGCTGGGTAAACGGTATGCTTTGGAACACAGTTATGGAGCGTAACGTTGGTATCCAAGCATTCAGCGATGTTGTTGCTGGTACTGCAAAATGGACTGATCCTAACTTCGTTAAAGGTCTAACTTCATATGCTGAGCTTGTTAACAAAGATTTCTTCACTAAAGGTGCTCTAGGTCTTGCTTATGCTGATCAAGGCGCGCAATTGCTTTCTGGTAAAGCTGCAATGGTATTCACAGGAACTTGGGATGCTAACCGCTTCTCAGGCGACGAAGCTGGCGATCTTAAAGGTCAAATCGGTTACTTCGGCTTCCCGTCAATCGAAGGCGGCGCTGGCGACCAAACATCAATCAACGCATCATACTCAAACGGCTTTGGTTTCTCTGCTACGCTAACTGAAGATCAAATTGCAGCAGTTAAGAAATTTATCGCTAACTTCTATTCCGAAGAGGTTCAAAAACGTACTTTGGTAGAAGACAAATTGCTTCCTTCTTTGAAACTAAGCGATCTATCTGGTGTTGACCCGCTTACAACTGAAATCTTGACGGTTATGGCTAACGCTTCCAGCTCATGGAAAGCTTATGATGCAATCGTTCAACCAGCAGTAGGCGCTGACATTAACGTTGGTATTCAAGAGCTTATCGGTAAAGTAAGCACACCAGAAAAAGTAGCTGCAAAAATTCAAGCATCGCAAGATAAAGCGAACGCAGCTAAGTAATCGCAACACATTACATTCGATCCTGCTATGCAAGAGGGTGTGCTTCCTTCCTGGAGGGCACCCTCTTTTAACGCTAGGACAAAAGGAGGACATTATGAACAGAGCGCTCAAAAATCCGATTACTTACGTGGCGTTCATTATTCCGACGCTTGCTTTATATGCTTTGTTTTTTGTTTATCCCGTTATCGTATCTTTTTTTTACGGTTTCTTTCGTTGGGATGGCATTACTGAGAAGGTGTTTATCGGATTTGATAACTTTACGAGATTGTGGCAGGATGAAGTTTTTAGAAAAGCACTTTTAAACAACTTTTATTTCATGGCGTTTTCCCTAATCGTGAACATTCCGCTCGTCTTCTTGATTTCGATCATTATTAGTAAAGTTAGACGGATGCGTGACTTTTACAAATCGGCCGTATTTGTGCCGGTTGTTATATCGACGGCTACTGTAGCCATTTTGTTCGGTGTTTTGTACAACTATGATTCAGGAATGATCAATCAATTAATTCGTCTTGTTGCACCAGAAAGCTGGGCGCGCGAATGGTTGTCTGATCCTAAGCTTGCAATGCTCTCGATTCTYATCGCGAATGCATGGCAAAATATCGGCTTCTTCATAGTACTTTGTTTGGCAGCAATTCTAAACATTCCGAAAGAAATTATCGAAGCTTCTAAGCTGGATGGCGTAACCGGCTGGCAAGAAACATGGATGATCACATTGCCGCTTGTAAGACCAATCCTATTTGTAATGCTGCTTCTTTCTGTTTCGGGAACGATGAAGGTGCTTGATATCGTACAAATCATGACGAACGGCGGTCCTTTCCAATCCACAGAAGTTATGGCGACTTATATGCTTAAAGTTGGCTTCCGCTCTCTTGAACTTGGATATGGCAGCGCGATCGGTGTTGCGATGTTCATTATTATTTTGATTCTTACGGGTATTTTACAGCGCATCACAAAAAGCGAGGAGGTGCAGTACTAATGGAACGTTCCCGAGGCACACAATGGTGGATGCATACATTTTTAATGGGGTATGTTGCAGTAGTGCTCTTCCCTCTGTTATGGTTATTCATGTCATCATTCAAAACAAACCGTGAAATAACAGTAAATACATGGTCTTTGCCAACTAGCTTTAACTTCGATAACTATATCGCTGCTTGGGAAACGGCTAATATTGGTAAATATGCGCTGAATAGTACAATTGTAACCGTTGCAGCTTGTGTATTGACGCTCCTTTTTGCAGCGATGACCTCATTTGCGATTGCGCGGATGAAATACACGAAGATGAATAAAGCTGTTTATAATTTCATTTTACTTGGCCTAATCGTCCCAGCGGGTGCATTGTTTATCCCGTTGTACCGTTTAATTCAAAAGATCCATTTGTTTGGACAGCCATTATATGATACACATTGGTCATTAATTTTGGTATACACCACATATGCTTTGCCGATAACCGTGTTTATTATTTATGCATTTATGCTTTCGATTCCAAATGAGCTTGAGGAAGCTGGCATTATGGACGGGCTAGGCGCAAGCGGTCTGTTCTTCAGAATTATTATTCCGATTTCGATGCCGGCACTAGTTACTGTATTTATTTTAAATTTCATTGGCAACTGGAACGAATATATTTTGTCCCAACTATTTATAACATCTGAATCACTCAAAACACTGCCAACAGGTATGGCAACCTTTAATGATGGCTATCGCACAAACTTTGCATCGCTGTCTGCTGCGGTAATCATAAGCATTATTCCGGTCCTGGTTGTGTATGTGTTCTTGCAGCGTCAAATCATTGAAGGTATGACTGCAGGCAGTGTGAAGGGATAAGAAAGAAGGAGCCTCCTAGATGAACTTGAGACCGAAATTGATGCTTGCATTCATATTTCTGATCGTCATTCCGATGATTGGCCTCGGCATATTCTCATTTATTAACTCTGAGACGCTGCTGGAGAAAAAGTATAGCGAGCAAACCGAAATTTCGCTCAGGGCTGTAGGAGGCAATATTCATTATTTCTTTCGAGAGCTTGATCAGCTATCCGATGGTAATTTAACGAGCACAGAGGTGCAGGAAACACTGAAATACAGCTCGTATAATTCCAATGATGCCGGTACACTCATTCAAATTAACCAAGCAGAGAAAGAAATGAAACGGATTTTGTTCCAACACCCTGCTGTCAGCTTTGTTGTGCTGTATGCGAAGGATGGGACGATGTTCCGCTCTTACCGCAACGATCCGACGACGTTCAAGCCTATTTCCTTTGATATGCTCAAACAGCACTCTGTCTATAAGGATGTTATGAATCTTGGCGGACGTCCGCTTTGGATTGGACCTTATGAACAGCGTGAGCTGACAGGTGTTGAACCACCTCTATTTACACAAATTCGAGTCGTTAAGGACATTGAGTCATTTAATGATTTGGGCGTAATGATTACGCAGTACAAAACGGAAGAAATATCGAGCATGCTCAAAACCTTTCAAAACCCGCAATCCAATGCAGCTGAAACAAGATACCTCATTGTCAATAAAGCAGGCCTTATTATGCTAGACAGCAAAAAAAAGATGGATGGTCATAATATAAATGAACAGACCGATTCATTGCCGCAGCACACGAATAACTACAACAGCTCGCGAGAAAAGTTTGAAGGTATAGACAGTCTTGTTTCTTCCTATCAATTGGATCGCAATGGTTGGATACTTGTGTCCATAAAGCCATGGGATTCACTTACTAACGAAAATGTTCGGTTTGTCCAGTGGATTGGGATGATTACGGTCCTTGGTTTGCTATCAGCGGTGTTGTTCAACGTCTTTTTTGTTAACCGAGTAGCGAAAACGATCATTAAAGTTGTTCGTAAAATGAGATTGGTTGAGCAGGGATTACTTGATATTCGAGTAACCGCTCAAGGTAAGGATGAAACCGTTCTACTGGCCAACAGCTTCAATAGTATGGTTGAGCGAATCGGCAATTTGCTTAGTGAAGTGCGCAGAGAGCAGGCACGTAAGCAGCATGCGGAAATGATGCTTATGCAGGCACAGATTAAACCGCATTTCCTATTTAATACGCTTGAATCGATTAATGCTCTTGCAGCACAAAATGAAGGCGCAAAAATTATGTTGATGGTGCGCAGATTAAGCAATTTGCTTCGCACAAGCATGCATCAATCCGAAGAAATAAGGATCAGCCAAGAAATTGAGCATGTCCGCAGTTATTTGGAAATACAGAAATACCGCTTCGAGGAGCTTTTCTCATACGAATTGAATGTCCCGGCAGAAGCACTTGATTTCTCCATACTAAAGCTTTCGCTTCAACCGCTCGTAGAAAATAGCATTCAGCATGGGTTTGATGGTTATGAAGACGGACAAGGCAGGATATCAATTGATGTAACTGCTGAGCCTCATCAGATCGTCATTATGGTTCGTGACAACGGATTAGGCATGAGCTCCAGAGTGCTGACTAAGCTGTCAGCAGAGTCAGACTCTGAAAGCAAGCAGACGGATGCTGCGCAAATGGGTGAGAGAAGAGGACTTGGATTACGAAATGTTGCAGATCGCTTGCGCATACATTATGGTCCTGCGTTCGGTTTGTGGATTTGTAGTCAAGAAGGCAGCGGGACCGTTATTCGCTGTGTAATTCCGAAGAGCAGAGGTGATCAGCTATGACGGGTAAAGTACTCCTAGTTGACGATGAGGCACATATTACGAGAAATTTAGAAAAAGTTATTCCCTGGGAAATGCTAGGGCTTTCCGTTGGCGGTACAGCTAAAAATGGTGTTGAAGCGTTAGAGCTTATGGAGCAGCAACACTTTGATTTATTGCTGTGCGATATTCGCATGCCGGTTATGGATGGTTTGGAGCTTGTTCGGCATATCCGTGATAAAGCGATGGCTTGCGATATTATTATGCTGTCGGGATATCAGGATTTCGCTTATACACGAACAGCAATTCAATTTGGCGTCAATGATTATGTGTTAAAGCCTATACCTTATGATGAATTGACTGGTGTTATTGCTAGAGTAATGTCTACTCAGCGCAGTAAGCAGAAGCTGCAGCAGGAAGAGAAGCAGAAGCTTGGCCGGATGATCGATCTCGCTAGCGAGAAAATTTTGTACGATATTATTATGGATTATACCGATGTTACTGCAGATAATTGGCTCTTGACCGGAGATGAACAGCAGCTCAAGCGGCAGCAGTTCGTCTTAATTGTGCTTGATCTTGATGTAAGCTCGGAGAAGACAAAGGATTGGCGTGACTGGTCCGATAAGGAAAGAAAGCTGTGGAATTTTGCTGTATGTAATGTACTGCGTGAGAAGCTGCAGCAAAATGGGCTGCATCATGCGGTCATTCAAATTCGAGATGGTGAGTGGTGTGTACTCATTGAAACGGAGAAAACGGCTGAATTTGATATTGCCTTCATTAAAAACTGGGCAGACATGTTGTTGTCTGCGATTAAGAGCCATGTAAAGCTGAATTTATTTGCAGGTATTTATCATAAGTTTGCAGCGGTTGCTGACTTATCCCAAGCCTATAAGCTAGTACAGCAAGGGATGCAGCTTACGCCTGTTCATGACATTATCGCTATTTATCCATCCGCTCAGCAAAAATCATCGCAAGCAGATCAAGCGTTTTGGGATACTGCGGAGAAATTAATTGGAGCGGTTAAACGCGGGGATACGATAAGCGTAGACAGCGAGCTTCAAAGTATTACGCTGCTGTTGCAGCGAATGAATGAGCCTTCATTAAATCGTGTGAAGCCGCTGCTTCATTTCTTTGTCCTGCATCTTATGCGTGAGATGAAAGAAATGGGCGTATTTACTCGCGAGCAAGAGGATATGCTTTGGCGCAGATTGGATCGCCGCTTTGGCATTAAGGATTTATTATCAGTTATTCGTCAAGTTACGAATACGGTCTCGGAGAAATCTATGGATAAGAAAAAGCAATCGGAACGTTCAATGGCTGAAGCGAAAGCCTTTTTGGACCGCAATCTTTATCGCGATCTAAGTGTTGAAGAAACGGCAACTCATGTCGGTTTAAGCACCTCTTATTTTAGTTTATTGTTCAAGCAGACTTTTGGCGAAACGTTTATCGAATATGTAACGCGGCAGCGGATGGAGCGCGCGAAGGCAATGCTTGGGGAATCACTCAAGAGCGTTGCACAAATCGCGAAGGAAGTTGGTTATGCGGAGCGGCGATATTTCACAAAAGTATTTATGAAATATACAGGTGAGAATCCTACCGATTATCGTACGAGACGGCAAGAGGGCGGACAACATAACGAGGCTTTGAATGAGCCGTCGTAATAGGGTTGATAAGTGAAGGGACGGGGAAGCATTGACGACAACGCGTGAGTGGGATAACTGGAGCTTGAAGAAGAAGGTTGGACAATTATTTGTATTTGGTTTTCATGGCTTTGAGCCAACGGCGCAAATCAAGCAGTTAATTGAAACGAGCGGCATTGGCGGAACGATCTATTTTTCCCGCAATGTGAAGGATGCTAAGCAGGTGCACAAGCTTAGCGGCGAGCTTCAAAGCATCGCAAGAAAAGCTGGCAATCCGCCTCTATTCGTAGCGATTGATCAAGAAGGCGGCATGGTTGCAAGACTAGTTGACGGTGTAACGCTTATGCCGGGCAATATGGCACTTGGTGCAACCGGCGATAAGGAGAGCGCTAGAGAGACAGCATTTGTATGTGGTGAAGAGCTTCGTCAATTGGGTGTTACGATGAATTATGCGCCTTGTATTGATGTTAACAATAATCCGGATAATCCTGTTATTAATGTACGTTCGTATAGCGACCGCTCTGATGTCGTTGCGGAACTCGGAGCAGCCGCAGTAGCAGGCTATCAAGCTGCACGAGTTGCTGCGACTGTTAAACATTTTCCAGGGCATGGCGATACGGCGGTGGATTCCCATCATGCGCTGCCGATATTGCTGCATGGGCGTGATCGGTTAGACGCGATTGAGTTGAAGCCGTTCCTAGCTGCAATTGAAGCAGGCACGGATTGTATTATGACAGCGCATGTTTGCTTGCCGGCGCTTGATCCATCAGGCGTGCCGTCGACTTTGTCTGAGCCTGTCATCACGGGATTACTGCGCAAAGAGCTTGGTTATGACGGGATTGTTGTGACAGATTGTTTAGAGATGGATGCGATTGATAAAACCTATGGTCCAGAGCAGGGCGCTATTAAAGCGCTGCAAGCGGGAGCCGATATGGTACTGATCAGCCATACATTTGAAAAACAATGGGCTGCACTTGAAGCCGTTGTGCGTGCTGTTGAGAACGGTGAGCTTGCAGAAGCTCGTATTAACGAGGCGCTTAATCGGATTATGACACTTAAGGAGAAGCTTGTGCTTGAGGGGCCTTTGCTGCCATGGTCACAAGTGGAATGGGAAATTGGTACGGAAGTAAATCGAGCGGTTGCAATTAAATGGAGCGAGGCTTCAGTTACATTAGTAAAAGACGATGGGCCATTGCTGCCATTAAGCCGCGAGAAAAGCACGCTCGTATTGTGGCCCAAAATTGTCCCTGTTTCGGTGGCTGACGAAATGCTTTCAGGTGACGGCTCATTAGGTCACTTTCTTGGAGAGTATGGAGCTAATATCGTCGAGCGTCAAATGGATGATGATCATCCACTCGCTGATTTGGAAACATTCTCACAAATCGTCGTTGTCACTTACGACGCTTCCAAGCATCCGGTAGAGCGCGATATTGCACGCGAGGTCGTAAAATTGGCACCGGAGCGTACGATAGCTGTGTCGGTTCGGAACCCGCTTGATCTATTGCTATACCCGGAAGTAAAAACGTACATGGCAGTGTATGAGTGTCGTCCACTCGCGCTAGCTGCTGCTGCGAGAGTATTGTTAGGTGATCTTATGCCGCAAGGCAAGCTGCCGTTAGAAATATCGGCTGCATACCCATTCGGCTGGAGTGCTGCTGTTCATAGCTAATATAAACCAAAGCTGGGCCGCGAGATATATCTCGCGGCCATTTTGTATTGAAGACTTATTGTCCAATTAAATTGGAATAGGTTAAGTCATGCAAAATATAAGCCAGGAAAAAAACAACACAGTCATTCTCATAGCGATGCTGAACCTTCACCAGCTGGTTATAATAAGTATCAGCGTAATGAGGGTTATTTCGCATCTCAAGGCTTGCTTTGATTAAGGCGTCCAGCTTGTCGGAAATATCAACGAGTTCACCATTTGCATCTGCTGATTTGCTGTGTACTATGAATTCGGTCATATCTTCATGAAAAAACGATGGAAGCTTATTAATCATGAACTGAGCGGTTTCTTTCTCGTATTGCTCGAAAGCGTGCTTAATGTCTGGATTATTGTGCTTGAAATTCGATACAACATCGCCGGATAAAGCTTCAGGCAAATCATGAAGGGCAGCTTTGGCGAGCAGCTTATAGAGATCGATATTTTTATTGCCGAAGCGCTCGATTTCAAGCAGCCCATTAAACAAAGCAAGTGAAGCGACTCGGAAGGAATGTGTCGCATCATTGTCTGGAACGAGATTATAGCTGCCGTTCCATCTTTTTACGGTATCGAGATTCATAATGTATTGGATAAATTCATAAAAGCCATCATGTTTATCGTATTCATCGAGCAGCCAGTGTATGGATGGAAGCTCTGTGCTTCGCAGCACTTGTTCGAGCTCCTTATATTTGGCATGAAAAAAAGGATTCGTGTCATAACGAGATTCTCTGTGACAATACAAATAGGCATCCAGCGTATCGATGGCATCAACTAATCGTCCAATAGGTGAATCATCTTGCGCATGGACGATAAAATCGAATGCTTGAGCCTGTAGAGACTTGGATAGGTACGAGACAATCTCCTTGCTAAGTTCCATTTCGAAGTCTCGGATATGATTCATAACGAGCGATTCTTTTTTGGTGACATGCTTAATGGAGCCGGTGCCCGTGTTTTTGAGATCACCCCATAAGCATCTTCCTACAAGCTTCAGCTTATCTAACGGCTGCTTGAATATTTTTTCTTCAATAATACCAATCAAAATAGACAATGCAGCGCATCTAAAGCTATGAGCGGAGGCGTTATCCTCAAATCGTGGAGCATATTCGCTCCATCTAGGTACATATTGCATCCGAATGATCGTATTGGTGAATTTACCGTTTTTCATAAATCGGGCTCCTTTTTAGTCGAAGTTCAAGAGTTTCCGTTCATGTGCGGAGTGTCTATGTTATTATATAGCTTATGTACAAAATCGACTAGAAGAGGTAAATGAGGGAAAGATCATGCGTGAATGGGGTTTAGCTTTTAACCAGCAATTTGAGAGATGGATGTTCATCATTATTCCAGGATCGTTGATACTTGGCTTTCTATTTGCAACACAGCTTCAGCCTTTTATTGAAATGGTTCCTTACTTATTTGCCTATGTCACGCTAACGATGGCCATTGGCTGCGGATTAGGACAATTGCGAGAGGTACTGAAGCGGCCGGGCATTATGGGGCTTACCTTTTTGATTGCTCATGTCGTATCTCCGCTGGTAGCCTATGGACTTGGGGCACTCGCATTTGGTGCAGATTCGCCCTATGTGGTGGGCCTCGTTTTGTTTACGCTTATACCAATCGGAGTGTCTACCGTGCTATGGGTTGGCATGTCAGGAGGCAGTGTTCCGCTTATGCTAGCCATGGTTGTGCTCGATTCAGCGCTTAGTCCACTGGTAGTGCCGGCGGGTATCCATCTGTTTTTTGACTCCGCTGTTGAAGTGAAGGCAGGACCCATTATTGTTGATTTACTCGTTATTATTGTACTTCCTACGATCATTGGCGTCGCCCTTAATCAAATGAGCCGAGGACGTATTCAAAGTATCGTGCAGCCATTTACAGCACCGCTTTCCAAGCTTTGTTTCGTCGGTGTTGTCGCGTTAAATGCATCGGCTATTGCGCCTCATTTAGGAGAGCTGAAGCAGGATATGCTGCTGCTCGTTCCGATTGTTGTGCTGCTGGTTAGTGCTTGTTACGCCTTCGGCTACATTGGAACGGCGCCGCTTCGCAAACACGAGCAGCAGGTGACCGTTTCCTATGCAACAGGAATGCGCAACATTTCTCTTGGCATTGTGCTGGCGCTCGGTTATTTCAGTCCAATAGCTGCTGTGCCTGTTGTGTTGTCGATTCTTATTCAGCAGCCTTTAGCAACCGTGTACCATTATGTTTTACAAAAACTTAATAATCACAAGGGTAGCGAAAGTACTGCGACGCATGTACCATAAACGATGTGTGCATGATTAAACATAAGGAGTGAATGTTAATGAACAGCTTCCGCACTAGGCTGACGCTCATCATGATTGCGATGATCGCATTATCGGTCAGTGCAGCAGGATTATTTATGGTCAAAACGTTCAAGGAAAACCATATCAACGCGCTTGAAGACAATATGGTTCGTGAGATGCAGATCATCTCGGCAAAAATGAATTGGAAATCAGGTGAAATTTCCTCCTTATATGACTATTATACAGATGAGGCAAAGGAGCTCCAGCGTTATGCGGGTGCTCGAGTAACCTTTATTCGCAATGATGGTGTGGTGTTAGGTGATTCAAATGGAGATCCTCGGGATATGGACAATCATCTAAACCGTACCGAAGTTAAGGAAGCATTGGCTACAGGAACAGGAAGATCGATTCGGGCTAGTGAAACGGTTAGACAAAATATGATGTATGTCGCTATACCTGTAACGGTGGTGCCGGGTCAAGCGCCTGATGTGATTCGCCTTGCGATGAGTTTGAAGGAAGTTGATGAAAGCATACGTCAATTGACGATGATGCTGTTCTTAGGCTTGCTTGTACTTTTCCTTATTGCAGCTTTTATTAGCTACCGCCTTGCACTTGGTCTGACAAGGCCGCTGGAGCAAATTACGAAGGTTGCTAAACGCATCAAAAATATGGATTATTTGGCAAGAGTAAAAGTGATGAAGCAAGATGAAATTGGTGAGCTTGGAAATGCTATTAATGCGATGGCAGACAGCTTGCAAGTTCAAATGACGCGTATCCAGCAAAATGAGAATCAGCTTGAGAGTGTTCTTGATAATATGATTAACGGAATCGTCATGATCGACCTGAATGGAAAAATCGTCTTGATGAACAGACGTGCAGAGGAAGTGCTCGGCTTCTCCGCTCGTGAGCTCGTTGGCCGTCATTATGCGGAAGCGAAGCAGCAATACGAGCTGTCGCAAATGATTCAAGAGGGTCTTAAAAGCAAACAGCATCTGCGTGAGGAAATTACGTTTTATTTTCCAGAGGAGAGGCTGCTGGAGCTTAATCTCGTGCCGATTCATCCGGAGGGGAATGATTTCTCTGGAGTACTGCTTGTATTGCAGGACGTTTCCGCTATTCGCAGACTGGAGAGGATGCGCAGTGAATTTGTCGCAAACGTCTCCCATGAGCTGAAGACGCCGATTACCGCAGTAAAGGGTTTTGCTGAGACGCTGCTTGGCGGCGCGGTTAACGATGAGGAAACAGCACGTTCTTTCTTGCAAATTATATTTGATGAGTCAGATCGGCTTAACCGATTGATCGGAGATATATTGGAGCTGTCCAAAATCGAGTCACGGCGAGTGCCGCTTGTGTTCTCGCCTGTAGAAGTGGATACGTTCGTTCACAAATCGATTAAGCTGATGGAATCAGAAGCGGTTCGCAAAAGAATTGAGCTCAGCATGAACATCGAGCCGGGTCTTTATGTTGAAGCCGATGAGGATCGTTTGCGTCAAATCATTATGAATTTGTTATCAAACGGGATTAACTATACGCCTGAAGGGGGCAGAGTATCCTTAAAGGTTGAAGGTTTGGGCGATGATCATATTCGCATTCAAATTAGCGATTCCGGCATCGGTATTCCGAAAAAGGATTTGCCGCGTATATTTGAACGGTTTTATCGCGTTGACAAAGCACGTTCGCGCAGCTCAGGCGGTACGGGGCTTGGATTATCGATCGTTAAGCATCTCGTTGAGCTGCATAAAGGTACCATTACAGTAACAAGTGACGTTGGTGTAGGATCTACATTCACGATCGAGCTGCCTGTACTGCAATAGAAAAAAAGATTTACCTATTCTTCATGAATCCGTGATAAACTAAAGCTAAACGTTCTAAATATGCGGATGCGGCGTCTTTGGCGCCGCCATTCGCCAGGTTGGAGGTAACATGTCGCATAAAGTGCTCGTCATTGAAGATGAACCGACATTAGCAAGGCTTCTGTCGTACAATTTGACCCAAGAGGGCTATGAAACGACCGTTATCGATCATGGCGGGGAAGGCTTGCAGACGGCTTTGCAGCGTAATTTCGATTTGGTCATCTTAGATATCATGCTTCCTGGCATGAACGGCTTTGAAATATTAAACCGTCTTCGTCAAAATGGCGTAAGAACACCGGTCATTATTTTAACAGCTCGCAATGCGGAAGAAGAGGTTGTGCAAGGACTGAAGCATGGTGCTGATGATTATATTACGAAGCCGTTTGGCGTGGCTGAACTTCTAGCACGCGTATCCGCGGTGCTTCGTCGGACACAGCTTGATGATAGCAAGCCGATCGAGTCTTCAGAGAAAGTCATCACAGCTGGTGATTTGTCCATCTATCCCGAGAAGTATGAGGTCATCTTAAACGGCGATACGATTCCGCTTAGACCGAAGGAGTTCGAGGTTCTGCTTTATTTAGTACAGCGTCCAGGCATGGTAATTACGCGGGATGATCTTATGAATGTCGTGTGGGGCTTCGATTATATCGGCGGCCAACGTACGGTTGATGTTCATGTGAGCTCATTGCGGAAGAAGCTGGAGCTTGGTCAGCAATCTGTACAAATCGAATCGATCCGTGGTGTAGGTTATAAACTCGTTATGCCAAAAAAGCTCGTTACCCCGAAATTATAGGGTGGACGAGCTTTTTCTAATATTTATACTTATCTTATATTTCTCCGTCAAAGTTGCTTCAGCATCCAAAGGACGCTGAAGGCATTTTTGGTTGATAAGCAGACTATTGCCGGTTAAGCACAAGCATCTTACGCTGGAATTGCTTAGGCGAGCAGTCGTTGTATTTTTTAAACATTTTATAAAAATGTGCCATATTCGGCATCCCGATTCGCTCGCCAACCTCCGAAATGCTCAAATCCTTCGTCAGCAATATTCGTTCTGCCCACTTCACCTTGCGATAATTCACATATTCCGTAAAGGAAAGCCCGATCGTTTTTTTGAAATATTTTACGAAGTAATAATAGCTCATATTGGCGATCTTGCAAACCTCTTCAACTTGGATACGATCCGTCAGATGATTTTCGATATAATCGAGCACCGGTTTCAGACGAATGCGCTCAAAGTTATCTTGCTCAATCAACACTTTGCGGCTGTCGTTGCGGAGCAAAAGCAGCAATATTTGCTTGACTAAAACGCTGACTGCCAGCTCGTAGCCAGTTTCCTTATGAGTCGTCTCGTGCAATAGCTGATGAATGTAGGAGACAGCTTGCTGCTTTGCCGTGTTGTTTTCTTGGAAAATATAATTCGCTTTACTGAGCGGTGTTTGGGTTTCTGAGAAGTACCGCATATAGGGAATCGTGCTTTGATCAAAAAACGGTTCCAGATCGAATTGAAGCACAATATAATCGAGCAAGTTATGGCTGCGATCGGAGTGCAGCTCCGAAGCTCCGATAAGCACGATGTCGCCAGAAGTCAGGTGAAAGCTTTCTTCATCGACGTAAACGTCCAGCTCACCCTCAAGAATGAGCAGCAGCTCAACCTGTTTATGATAATGCCAGTTTGTATAACCGTCCAGACTGCGAATGGGGCGAAAAACGCGCAGCGACAGCAATGGGTTTTCGTATGCGACTTTTTCATTTATTGCTTCCAAATCTAATGTTACCCCCTTGGCGCTGCATGACAATATCCTTATTGTATTGAATGCTTTCACCATTAGCAATAAGGGAGCGGTATAAATGATGCGCGATTGCTCATTTATCGTTAAAATAGATATAACTTAGCAAGTATACGGAGTAAGGGATTAACAGAGAGGGCTGGACGACATATGGAACGGGATTCGATAAGGGATTATGGTTTGGAAAATGTGCTGCTGCTCGACCGCATGAATGAGCTGGATGAATTAGATGTGTTATATCCCTTTGCGCTGGATGAGCTGCTTTGCAGAAAAACAGGGCAGGGAGGTCCAGCCATTTGCCATATTTGGCGTCACCCAAGAGCATTTGTTATGGGGCTGCGCGACAGCCGATTGCCAGGCGCTGCCGACGCTGAAAGGGCTCTTCAATCGGAAGGCTGGTCTACTGCTGTGCGCAATTCGGGAGGAGCTGCGGTACCGCTTGATTTGGGGGTCATTAATATATCGCTGATCATGCCGAAAAAAGCGTTGGACTCCTTTCATTTTCATGATGATTTTGAAAAAATGTATGGGTTGATTCGTCATGCATTACAGGAGACGGGCTGCCAAGTAGATAAAGGGGAAATCAAAGGTGCTTATTGTCCTGGCGAATTTGATTTGAGCATTGGCGGGTATAAATTTTGCGGCATCGCACAGCGTCGGCAGACGCATGCCTTTATTGTACAAGCCTTTATTGTAGCGGATGGATCTGGCCAGGAGCGGGCCAGCTTCGTTCGATCCTTCTATGATAAAGCTGCACAGGGGGAAAACGAAAACGATTATCCGCTTGTGGCTGCTGAAAGCACGGCTAGTTTGGAGCAATTGACACCGCTTGGCACAGGAGCCGGAGAAGCTTTTGTCAAAGCGGTCAAACAAGTCATAGCTTCGCAGCAGACGGAAGCGGGTATGAGAGAAGCAGAGTCGAAGCTTGTAATGCCGACAAAAGAACAAATCATGGAAATGGCCAAATTATTGCGTTCCAGGTATGCGATCCCAACTCAATAAATTACGCTAACGTTCCGTTTTACGGATGAGCTGATTGACGACCTCTGAGAAAATAAGACCAATTGCAATGGCTCCTGAGAGCATGAATGCTTTTACGGCTAGCTGCACGGCAATGTCATAATTGTCTTCCACGACGTTTCTCATAGCATCGTAGGCGAGTCCGCCGGGAACTAAAGGAATAATGCCGGATACGCTGAAGACGATGATGGGCGTTTTGTATAGCTTTGAGAATAGCTGGCTCACTACGGTTACGATAAAAGCAGCAATTAGCGTCGCAGGAATGGTATCCAGCGACAGCTCTGTGCAGGAAATATAAATGAACCAGCCTATCATGCCAACAACGCCGCAGTGCACAAGCGTTCGCTTCGGTACGTTGAAGATGAGGCCGAAGGCTGCTGAAGCTATAAAGCTAGTGACTAGCTGTTCTATTATCGACAACGTAATACACCTCCGAATTTGCGAAATATAAGAAAGTATATCATTTTCTATTACTTATCTTATATTTCACCGTCAAAGCTACTTCAGCGTCTAAAGTACGCCGAAGGCGTTTTTGCTTGATTAATAAAACGAGAGCACCGCGGCGATTCCCGCACCCACAGCGAATGCTGTGAGAAAAGCTTCTGCTCCCTTCGAAAGCCCTGATACAAGGTGGCCAGCCATCAGGTCTCTGACTGCTGCTGTAATATGCAAGCCGGGCACAAGAGGCATAACAGAACCGATAATAATTTTATCGAGGTCAAATCCATATCCTTTATGTACAAACAGCACGGACAAGGTGCCGATCAGCAAAGCCGTAATAAACTCGGAGAAAAATTTGATCGGCACGATTCGATGCAGTTTAACTGAAAAACCGAAGCTAATGCCGCTGATGAGCACAACAGGGATGAAGTCGCGCCAGCTGCCTTGGAACATGATAAGAAAACAGCCGCTCGCTATAGCAGCAGCTATGATTTTCATCCAAACCGGATAAACGAAAGCGTTAGAGTCTATTTCTTGTAAAAGTCGGTGTGCATCGCCAGCAGCCAGCGTGCCGGTGCTAATTTTTCTGGAAATATCGTTGACTAAGGATACCTTAAGCAAATTCGTCGAACGCTCGGAAATACGAATGAGCTTCGTCATCTGGGATGAACCGTCAATGGCAAATATAATACCGGTCGGCGTGACGAAGCTATGGGAGTTCTCTATGCCGTAAGCAGCTGCAATTCGGGACATCGTATCTTCGACACGATAGGTTTCGCCGCCGTTTTGCAAAATGATTTTGCCGGCCAATAAACAAATTTGTGTAATTTCGTGGCTATTGATGATGCTTTTATCCATTGCGGCCTGCCTCCCCATTCCGAGCGAAGTTGTTCTTTATCCTGTTCTTATTTGCTGCTTTTGGTTTGATGCTCGAATTCAGCGCGAATTCGTGCGAGCAGCGCAGGATCGGCAAATACGTCGTATGCGGTTGCAGCTAGCATTTTGGCACCAAATAACATGCCGTCCAGCGCATATTCGGTCATTGCCGCATCACGAAACGCCTCCGTATGAAGCAGCAAACGATCTTGTACCACCTTGACGTAAGGATGAATAGCTGGACAGCGAACGGAGACGTTGCCTAAATCAAGCGAGCCATGATCCTTGCCGATTTCCATATCCTCAGGGCGAATGCCTGCCTTGATCAGATTCGTATTGAACTGCTCGGACAATGCTTCATTAGTAAGCAGATCGTCATAAGAGTATTCGAAATGATTTGTTGTAACGGTGCAGCCCGTCTGCAATGCGGCCCCATCTGCACAGCGCAGCACTTTCGCAGTGAGCTCGTTTGTATAAGTGCGTGAAGCCGAGCGGACATAAAATTTGGCCGATGCATAATCAGGAATAATGTTCGGCGCCTTGCCGCCGTTGTCAATAATACCATGAATGCGCGCATCGCTGCGTGTTTGTTGGCGCAGCGCATTAACACTATTGAATAGCTGAAGAACAGCATCCAGCGCATTAATTCCTTCATATGGACTTGCAGCTGCATGCGCGGCTAGACCATGAAATTCAAACTGCACGGCATCCAGCGCTAGTGATTCGCCTGAACGTTCAAACGTATAGTATGGATGCGCCATTAAAGCGAAGTCGCAGTCATCGAATAAACCTGCCTCTGCCATTGGTACTTTCGCTCCGCGTGTTTCCTCAGCTGGCGTACCATAGATGCGAATTTTTCCGCCAATGCCGCTGTTTATCAAAGCCGCTTTAAGTCCGACAGCTGCTGCCATGCTCATAGAGCAGATGAGATGATGTCCACAAGCATGTCCGATTTCTGGCAGAGCATCATACTCGCATAAGAAGCCAACTGTCGGGCCAGGGCTTCCTGTATCATAAACACCAATAAAAGATGTTTCAATGCCTAAAATACCACGTTCAACCTCAAACCCGTATTTTGCAAGCTCCGTACAGAGCAGCTCAGAAGCAAAAAACTCCTCATGTCCAAGCTCTGGCCGGCTGCCCACCGATCGTGATACCGTGCGAAAAGCGTCCGCATATAGATCAATTTCATTAAATATAAGTTTTTTATTAGTCATGATGATATGAACCTCCTGAATTGAAGTGAAACCTATGAACTCGGCTCTATGTTCGGAATAGGTCGGCTGCCAACAGCGGAAAGTCTGCTGTTAGCACGTATGTGTTCTTACAACCTCCAAAGTAACCTAAATATGTGCCTGTAAGAACCTATAGGTTCTTATGGAGCCCGTCAGGCGTGCTGCCAGCAGCGGAAAGTCTGCTGTTAGCACGTATGTGTTCTTACAACCTCCAAAGTAACCTARMTATGTGCCTGTAAGAACCTATAGGTTCTTACGGAGCCCGTCAGGTGTGCTGCCAGCAGCGGAAAGTCTGCTGTTAGCACGTATGTGTTCTTACAGCCTCCGAAGTAACCTAGCTGAGCGTCTGTAAGAACCTATAGGTTCTTATGGAGCCCGTCAGGTCGGCTGCCAACAGCGGAAAGTCTGCTGTTAGCACGTATGTGTTCTTACAACCTCCAAAGTAACCTAGCTATGTGCCTGTAAGAACCTATAGGTTCTTATGGAGCCCGTCAGGCGTGCTGCCAACAGCGGAAAGTCTGCTGTTAGCACG
>NZ_JBFTPZ010000015.1:0-131419 GCF_056398745.1 Paenibacillus sp. 01T424
AGAGCCATACGCGGGTTTGTAGATGCCGATACAAAGGCTTCATTTGAAGAGATGTACACCAAGCGATATGGAAAGGCCTTACCCGAACAATCAATAATGGTCTAATGTTCCGATGGATAATCTTACTACACAAACTTCTTGACGCTACCTCAAATTAGCTGGTTTCGTGCAAATAAGACTAGAAACTAGTCTTATCCATAACTAAATCGCCCCATATTCCCGTCATAGTACTATATCAGCAAGAATAGAACTAGTTTCTAGTTCTATTCCCATCAAATTAGCTTATTTCGTGCATATAAGACTAAAAACTAGTCTTATCCATAAATAAATCGACCCAAAATACCCGCCAAAGTACTAAATCAGCAGAAATAGAACTAGAAACTAGTTCTATTTCCATCAAATTAGCTTGTTTCGTGCAGAAAAGACTAGAAACTAGTCTTATCTATAAATAAATCGCCACATATACCCGTCTAAGCAAAAAATCAACAAAAATAGATATAGAAACTAGTTCTATTTCCATCATATCAGCTTGTTTCGTGCAGATAAGACTAAAAACTAGTCTTATCCGTAAGTAAATCGCCACACTATCCTCGTCTAAGCACCAAATCAGCAAAAATAGATCTATATACTAGATCTATTCCCACCAATCCAGCTTGATAAGTGCAAATAAGTCTAGAAACCAGACTTAGACCCCATATAGGCGCATTCAACAAAGCAACAATCGCTTAGTCAATTAACCAATCCTATTAACCTAACCGCTCACTCCAAAACAGTCTGAGCCTGTAACTGCCTTACTCTCCCACCATACGCATCAAATAAAAGACAGCCTTAGGCTATGAAGCCTCGGGCTGTCCGTCCTTCTACTATTACCAAACCTCAAAGCTGCTGTTCCTGTTGATACAGCACGGTGGACAAGTAGCGCTCGCCGTTGCTTGGGATTACAGCAACTACCCGCTTGCCGGTGCCCAGCTTCTGCGCCAATTGAATAGCGGCATATATAGCTGCTCCTGAGGAAATGCCGCCTAAAATCCCTTCCTCCTTGGCCACTCTTCTAGCTGTCTCGAATGCATCATCATTGCTCACTTGAATGATCTCGTTATAAATATCGGCATCCAATATCGAAGGCACGAAACCCGCGCCAATGCCTTGAATTTTGTGCAGGCCAGGAGCACCTCCCGATAAAACCGGCGATGAGGACGGCTCAACAGCTACAATATGGATATCAGGGAAACGATCGCGCAGTACTTCGCCAGCGCCCGTAATCGTACCTCCTGTGCCCACACCTGCTACAAAACCGTCCAGCTTGCCATCAAGCGACTCCACCGCTCTTACGATTTCAGGACCCGTCGTTTCCCGATGAATTTTCACATTTGCCGGGTTATCGAATTGCAGCGCAGGAAAATAATCCGGATGTTTCTCTTGCAGCTCCTTCGCGGTGCGAATCGCCCCCTTCATCCCCTCGGCTCCGGGCGTAAGCACTAGTTCCGCACCGTATGCCCGCAGCAGATTGCGGCGCTCCAAGCTCATCGTCTCCGGCATAACAAGCACCGCTTTATAGCCTCTTGCTGCGGCTACCAATGCAATGCCAATGCCCGTATTGCCGCTCGTCGCTTCAATGATCGTATCGCCCGGCTTCAGCTTCCCTTCCCGCTCCGCCTCTTCAATAATGCTGATGGCAATTCGATCCTTTACACTGCTGCCTGGATTAAAAAACTCCAGCTTCAAATAAATTTCTGCACTTCCGTCCGGCACGACCCTGTTCAAACGAACCAAAGGCGTGTTTCCTATCAAATCCGTAATATGATTGACAACATGACTCATCTAATCTGCCTCCTATATGATGAATGGCCTAGCGGCTCGTGCCGAAAAAAGTAAATATGGCGCAAAAAGAGTTTTATACAGCAATATTGCCTTGCGAATGCTCATACAGCTCCTTGTAATGTCCGTCATGCTCCAGCAGCTCCTGATGATTGCCTTGCTCCACGATTTCACCGTGGCTCATTACAATAATTCGATCCGCCTGCATGATCGTCGACAAGCGATGCGCAATTACAATAGTTGTTCGATCCTGCGATACGACCCGAAGCGCATTTTGAATCAATTGTTCCGTATGAGAATCCAAGTTAGCGCTCGCTTCATCCAAAATAAGCACTTTAGGCTTGAACACAATAATTCTCGCAAAAGAAATCAGCTGCCGCTCACCTGCGGATAAACCGCTGCCGCGTTCTGACAGCATCGTATCATAGCCATCCCTCAGCTTATGGATAATCGTATCCGCGCCTACAAATTCACAGGCACGAATAACCTCCTCGCGAGAAATGGAATCGTCGAACATTCTTATATTCTCAATAATGCTGCCCGAATACAGATAAGGCTCCTGCTGAACCAAGCCGACTAGTCGATGCAAGGTTGATTGCGGGATATCCCTTACATCGATCTCATCTATTCTTATGCTGCCTTCCTTCACATCATAGAATCTGCATAATAAGCTGATCAACGAGCTTTTGCCCGCTCCTGTCGTACCTACGACGCCAATAAGCTCACCCGAATGGATATGCAAATCCAAATCTTTTATGATCGGAATCCCTTCTTCATAGGAGAAGGAGATCCGATTAAAATCGATTTGGCCCTTCACCTGCTCCAAGCTCAAAGTGGATATAGACGCTTGACGTTCATCCGCCTCTTCTTCGCTATCCGTCTTATGCAGCTCAATCGAATCAAGCTCACGGTCTGTAATGTCCGGCTTATTCGCGAATACGCCCCAAATTCTTGTAATGGCAACGGTAGCAGACTGCAACGTATTCCATTGCTGCGTGATCGTATTAATCGGCTGAAAAAACTGGCGGATATACGTAATAAACGCATACAATACGCCGAATTCCAGCTGGTGGCCAAGAACAGCATTCCCGCCGATCCATGTCACAAAGGCAATCGATAAATTGCTCAAAATATCAAAGGTTCGGCCAAACACAACATTCGTCCGAATTTCCCGAAGATTTGCTTTAAAATATAAGCTGTTTCTCTCGTTGAATTGCTTCTCTTGCTCCTTCTGCTGATGAAACACCTGTATAAGGTTCATCCCCGACAGGTTCTCGGCAACAAACGCTACAAGCCGGGATAGCCTCGTTCTAGCAAGCTGATAGGTCGTGCGCATAAACGAGCGGAAGGCAATCGCAATCGCCCATATGATCGGCAATAAAATCAAGCAATAAAGCGCAAGCTCCGTGTCTAATTGAAACATCATCACCATGATAAAAATGAGTGTAAGCCCATCCCTAAACAGGCTCAGCAGCACCTGATTAAAAAACTGGTTCAGCGCCTCTGTATCGCTTGAGACATGCGTAATTAAGCTGCCGCTCGACATCCGATCGAAATACCGCATAGACTGCTTCAAAATATGACCAAACAGCTGCTTGCGAATGCGCGACACGATGCTTTGCCCAATATTTTGAAGCAGATTGTTTTGCAAATAGCTAAAAAGCAAACTAGACATGGATAAGCCCAGATATATGAAACAAATGGTTAACAACCCTTTGTAGTCATTTTTGCCGGATAACAAATTGTCATCGATCGCTATTTTCATTAAAAAAGGCTGGAACAAATCAGATAAAATCGCGATTAACGTACAACAAAACACACCAATAAAAGCCCATAGATGAGGTCTCGCATACCCGAACAATGTGCGGAAGGCCGAGACATATTCCGGTTTCTGCTCCGGTTGATTCGGATCAGCCTTCTGATCTGCCTGCCAATTATGAATGGCTTGTGCCGGTCGCATGTTGACTTCCCTCCTCCTGAATCGCATGAAGCGTCGCATAGAGTCCTTGCTGCGAGAGCAGCTCTATATGAGTGCCCCGCTGCACAATCAAGCCGTCATCCATCACAATGATTTCATCCGCATGCTTGATTGCACTAATTCGGTGCGCAATAATGATCGTCGTTTTGCTGTCTCTTTCCGTTTGAATCGCTTCTATAATATCCTTCTCTGTCACCGCATCTACGGCACTGACACTATCGTCCAAAATCATAATCGGAGCATTCTTAATCATTCCGCGGGCTAAGCTTGTGCGCTGACGCTGACCGCCGGATAAAGTTAATCCGCGTTCGCCGAGCCTCGTTTCAAACTGATCAGGCAGCTCAGCGATATTATTATAAATTTGAGCTTGCTTCGCAGCTTGCTCAACCGCTTCAAGCTCAAGCTCTCGATTGGAGAAAGCAATATTTTCTCTAATTGTGGTACTGAACAAAAAGCCATCCTGCGGTACGTAGGCAACTTGAGTTCGCAAGCTTTCAAGCGTCATTCCTCTTATATCTGTTTCTCCATACCAGACCGTCTCTGGAGGCGGGTCGTAGGTGCGAAGCAGCAGCTTCATCAATGTTGTCTTGCCGCTCCCTGTTCGCCCGATGATACCAAGTGTCGAGCCTGGCTTAACGTTCAGGTTAATATTTTTCAGTACTGGACTAGACAATGGATCGTATGAAAAGGATAGATTACGAATCGTAATGCCCGCGTCTGTCAAATTCACTTCTTTCGCATTAGGAAGCTCCATAATTTCGGTTTGCTGCGACAATAAGCCGTTTAGACGCTCAAGTGAAGCGCGAGAACGTTGAATGGAATTAATGACATTGCCGATCTGCTGGAGTGGATTCATCAGCATTCTAATATAAAGCGTCAATGCAACAAAGTTGCCCAGCGTAATTTGCTTCGTGATCGTCATGTAACCGCCAAAAGCAAGCGCGACGATTAAAGAAATTGCTCCTAGAAACGGAATCAACGCTTGGAAAAAAGAAGAAACGCGCACTAGCCGCAATTGCTTCAGCCTGATCTGGTCGACCGTTTTGCCGAAGCGTTCATTCATAATGTCTTCTACCGCAAATTTTTTCGTTACACGGATGCCGCCGAATTGCTCCTCTGCCGTCTCTGTCATGAGGCCTAGAGATTCCTGCACCTCAAGCGACCGTTTTCTAATAATAGGCCCGAGATATACGACGATAAAAGGGATAAGCAGCAGCGGAAATATCGAAGCCAAAATCAAATAATAAGGAATATGGCTGACAAGCATCATCGTTATGGAAGCCACGAGCAGCATCGACGCATTCGCTGTTGAATTGACCCCCATCGAGATCGATTCCCTTACAGCTGTAACATCGTTCATAAAGTAGCTGAGTAGCTTGCCTACACCATTTTTCGAATAAAACCGTTCGCCCATTTGTGTAAAATGCTTGAATAGCCCTCTGCGAACAACAAATTCAAATTTTCTTCCTACATACATAACCAAATACATCGCGATGCCGTTAAACAGCACCTGCCCAACGCCAATAAGCAGCAGCAATAAGCTGTAATCCACAATAAGCTGGCTTGTTAATCCACCAATTTGCAGCTTATCCGTGAATTGTCCCAGTACCTTTGGAAAAAAAACGTTGATCAGGTTAGAAATCAAATGGAAAAAGAGAGAGAACAGGTAAATATGCCACGTACTCCGAAAAAAATCGGCCAACAGCCTTTTTGATTTCAAGAAGCGACCACTTCCTATTTTTCAAAATTATTGTTCTGAAACATCCTTTTGCGGGAATTGCAGCTCATAGAGCTGACTGTACCGGCCTTGATGATTGAGCAGTTCATCATGCGTTCCATGCTCGACGATTTCACCTTGCTCCAACACGTAAATCCGATCCGCCTTCTGAATCGTAGACAGACGATGCGCGATGACGAGACAAGTGCGGCCTTGCAATAATTGTGCGAGCGCGTCTTGAATATGCTGCTCTGATTCGGTATCAAGTGATGCAGTAGCTTCATCCAAAATAATAATCCGCGGATTTTTTAGAATCGCCCGCGCAATAGAAAGCCGCTGCTTCTGCCCGCCAGACAGCTTCACGCCGCGCTCGCCAATTTGCGTCTCATAGCCCTGCGGGAACGATTCTATAAAGCCGGCAGCATTTGCCGCTTTTGCCGCTGCCAACACTTCCTGATCTGTCGCTTGCAGATTGCCGTACCGAATATTCTCTTCAATAGAGCCATTGAACAGCACAATATCCTGTGATACGATGCCGATTTGCTCCCTAAGAGACGCGATCGTTATATCCTTTAAGGAATAACCATCAATCGTGATGTCGCCAGACTGTGGTTCATAAAATCTAGCGATGAGATGTGCAATGGTTGTTTTGCCAGAGCCCGAAGATCCAACAAGCGCTGTCACCTTGCCTGCCTCAAGCTCCAATTGAAAATCGTTTAACACAGTCGAATCCTTTGAATAAGCAAAATCAATATGATCAAAAACAATATGCCCGCTCACTGGCGGAAGCTTCACAGCTCCTTTCTTTTCAATAATTTCAGCCTTCGTGTTCATAACCTCCATAATGCGTTCATAAGCGGCGGCCGATTGCTGAATCGTATTAATAATGCGGCTGAAGTGACGAATCGGGTTTTGCAGCAGTCTGAGATAAGCTATAAAAGCAACGATTGTACCCACTGTCATTTGTTCTTTCATCGCAAGCCATGCGCCAAAAACAAGGACGATTGCAAGGCCAAGAAAATTAAGAAAATCAATAATAGGTTCATAAGCAGCTCGCAGGCGAGTCACCTGAATATTCGCATCCATATTTTTCTGTGTTCGTTCGGAGAATCGTTCAGACTCGTAATTCTCGGCAGTAAACGCTTTAATAAGGCGGATGCCGGTTAACGTATTTTGCAGATGATCGCTTACATCAGCCACCGATTCCTGTACCGTTCGGAACGAGGAGCGCATCCTTTTGCTGAAAAACCTAGTTGTCAAAATCATAAACGGGAAGGTCGCAAGCAGCATTAGCGTCAGCTTCCAATCGATCCACAGCATATAAACCGCAATGGCCGTAAAGGTGAAAAAATCGGTAAACAACTGCATCATGCTGGAGGAAATCATTTGCTGTAGGATGCTTACGTCATTCGTGACCCGAGACATTAAATCACCGGTACGATTGCGATCGAAGAAAGAAATGTCCAGGCTTTGCATATGGCGATACAAGTCGTTTCGCAAATTGTAAAGCACCCTTTGACCGATAGACGCCATAAGGGACGTGCTAATATAGCGCAAAGCACCGAGCGCAACAGCTGCTCCCATGACGCCGCCGCCGATAAGCAGCAGTTTATTAAAAAGCTTATTCGGAATGATGTGGTCAATCGTCAGTCTCGTTAGCTGCGGAACGATGAATTCAAGCAGCGATATGGCGATAACGCTGGCAACTGCTGCAATCAATGCGGGCAATTGTGTCCGCGCATGCGCATATATTCGTATAAACATGCTGTAAATGCTGGCAGGCTTTACTTTCTCGCCTGTTCCGAATTTTCTCATGCCGCCCATTCCTGCCCCGCCTCGAAACGCCGGCGCTGAATTGTGCTGCTCTCTCATATCGCGCCGCCTTCTCTGCTGTCACATTCGGATTCTGTTGTGATTTGGCGAAGCGATACTCGAAGGTCATCCAGGATGACGCGCAGCTGCGCAGCTTTGCTCGGATCAGTGACAGCCGCTCGTTCTGCAGCCTTCAGCAAATGCAGCAGCTCCTTGCCAGCAGGCGTCAATCGACGGTTCGGCTTTCTTCTCTCAAAGGGAGCGCCTTCGTCTTCGGATTCACTCTGCTCAGGGCGTTCCATTCCTGTTGCAGCATTATCGTTCTCCTCCAGCAAATAAGCTCTGCCTTCCTCAGTAATCTCAAACACCTTTTTGCCGTCTTGCTTGGAGGACTCTACAAATCCTTGATCCCGCAGCATCTGCAGCGTGGGATAAATGGAGCCAGCACTTGGTTTATAGGTGCCTCCTGATTGCTCCTCAAGCGCCTTCATCATTTGGTAGCCGTGCATGCCCTCCTGTTCAAGCAGTGCCAGCAAAGCATATTTGACTCCGCCGCGGCTGAAAAAACGTCTGCCCGAGCCGTGTCCCTCCCTCTCATTCGCATGATGTAAAAACAATTGTTCCTCTGGCTGCCATTCTTTCGTCATTGTGCAATCTCCTTCGTTAACGATATATCGTATTAATTTACATACTATACGATATATCGTTAACAGGCAATTACTTCTTGCGATTTCATGACAAAGTCCAGTAACGAGATGCTCTTTACTGGACTTTGCTCATTTTCGGCCAGAGATGATTAGAATGAACCTCGTGTAGATACAGGGCCGTTATCGATAACCGCTGCAATACGTTCTAGTGTCTCATGATCAAGTTCAATACCTGATGCCTTCACGTTTTCTTCGACCTGATCGGGACGGCTTGCACCAATCAAAGCGCTGGATACGTTCGGCTGGCGCAAAATCCATGCTAATGACAGTTGACCTACCGTCAGCTCCAATTCGGATGCGATTTCCTTCAGCAGCTCAACCTTCGCCAGCTTTTCCTCCGTTATGCGGTTTTTAAAATTTTCTTGCTTGGCGGCTCGCGACTCTTCTGGTACTTGTTGATTGGATGAGTACTTCCCTGTGAGCAGCCCCTGTGCAAGCGGCGAGAATACGACCTGCCCGAAGCCTTTTTTTATGCCTAGCGGTATGATCTCCTTCTCGATGTAGCGCTCGAACAAATTATAGATAGGCTGATTCACGACGATACGATCTAGTAAATATTTGTCTGCTATGGCGAACGCTTCAGTTATTTGAGCAGCCGTCCATTCACTGACGCCGACATAATGCACCTTGCCTTGACGGACTAAATCTTCAAAAGCGCGCAGCGTTTCTTCAAGCGGCGTCTCCTGATCAAAGCGATGGCTGTAGAACACATCTACGTATTCAAGTCCAAGCCTCTTCAAGCTTGCATTTGCTGATTCAATAACATGTTTGCGAGAGAGTCCGCGATCATTCGGTCCATCGCCAATTTTTCCATAGACCTTGGTCGCCAGCACATAGGATTCACGGGGATAAGCACGCAGCGTTTCTCCGACTACTTTCTCGGCTTCGCCCTTCGCATACACATTAGCTGTATCAAAAAAATTAATGCCAAGATCATACGCCGTTTGAATCGACTTCACGGCATTTTCACGCTCGACATAACCGCCATACGTCAGCCAGCTCCCGAGACTAATCTCACTAACCTTTAATCCGCTTGCGCCTAAATTTCGATATTGAATCGCCATATGAATAACCTCCTCAAATGTATACAAACGTTAGTTTTCAGCTGCGGCAGCGGAATGAGAGCTGCTGCCTCGTTATGGAAATCAGCCGTTTATCTTTTCTGCTTCCCTGCTTAAAGCCCATATCGCTTTATGTTTGTTTTCCGGCTTTTCCAGCCCTAAATTCTCGCGCAGCGTTTTGCCCTCATAGGACGTTCGGAAGAGTCCGCGATTTTGCAGCTCAGGAACGACCTTATCAACAAACGTCTCCAACCCGCTGTAATAAATATGCGGCAAAATATTAAAGCCGTCCGCGCCGTTATTTCTAATCCAGCTTTCAATGAAATCAGCCGTTTGCAGTACAGAACCCGTAAACGATACATGACCATGACCGGCTGCGCTTCGAGCAAGAAACTGCCGAATCGTCATTTTGTCTCGTACCGCGGCATCCACCACTACCTCCTGCCGGCTTGTAATTCCTGTCGTTATCGTTCCGTATGGCTTTGCTTTATCGACAGGAACAAGACTATCAAGCGGATATTCTGACAAATCGACTGTAAAATAGTTTGAAAGCCGCTTTAACGCTTGCTTCGTATTCAGCAATCCATTAAACTCGTCTTCGATATCGCGGGCTTCTGCTTCCGTATCAGCAACAATTGGACTAAGCCCTGGCATAATAAGCAGCTGATCCGGCGTCCTTCCATGCTTCTGCAATCTTCCCTTCACATCCGTATAAAACGCCTGGGCAGCACCTAATGTTTGCTGTGCCGTAAAAATAACATCCGCTGTTTTGGCTGCCAGCTCCTTGCCGTTTTCCGAGGAGCCCGCTTGCACTAGAACCGGATACCCCTGCGGTGGCCGAGGGATGTTAAGCGGTCCTTTTACCGTGTGATATTTGCCCTTAAAGTTAATTTCGTACACTTTGCTTTTGTCCAATGAGACATCTGCGGCTCTGTCATAGATCAGCGCATCCTCTTCCCAGCTATCCCAAAGCTGCTTCGTCACCTCAACAAATTCATCGCCAATTTCGTAGCGCTTTTGCACGTCTGGGTGCTCCGTCTTATTGAAGTTTTCAGCATCATCTTGCGAATGCCCCGTTACAATATTCCAAGCAGCCCGCCCTTTGCTGATATGATCCAGCGAAGCGAATTTCCGCGCTACATGGTAAGGATCGTTATAGGTTGTACTGACGGTTGCGATAAGCCCAACATGCTTAGTCAGCGCAGCAAGCCCAGAGAGAAGCGTAAATGGCTCCAGTCTCCTGCCAAGTCCGGAATAATTGTCGGCTGTAAACAAAGAATCAAACAGCCCTCTTTCCGCTATCTTTGCTATGTTCGCATAATACTCCAAATCCAAATCTTCCTTTGGATTCGAATCCGGGTGTTTCCACGCGGCAGAATGATGACCCGCTCCACGCAAAAACACGTTAAAATGCGCCTTCTTGTCCCGCTTAATCTCGCTCATTTGCCATCCCTCATTTTCGGTTCATTATGAAAACACTTTAAGTTCAATGCTGCTGCTCAGGCATCGTTTCTTCACCACGATATTTGGTGCCATTGGAGTACTTAACAGGAATTTCTCCTGTTCATTCAGCGGAATTCGAATAGAAAAGAGAGTTAACAGGAATTTCTCCTGTTAATTTAGACATTTGCTGATAAAATCGCTTATTTCCGCCTATTTAAGAGGAACTTTTCCTGTTAAATGGCACCAATCTGATTAATTCTCAAAATTAGCTGGAGTTTTTCACGTTAGATTAATAAACAAGATAAGAATCCAAATAAAATGAGTCTAACTAAATAAAAAGAGACTTAGCTTATCGTCAGCTAAATCTCCGGTGGTCCGGTCGTATGGTATGGATTGTGCCTTTTATAAATAAATTCATTTCAGCTTGAACCCTTGACCTACAAGGAAGTCATGCAAATGATCACGCAGCCGGTCCGACTTAAACCTTCTTAACATTTCACGAGACCACCTTGTTTCCTGCTCTCCGCCTTTGCCTCCACCTTTGCGCGTAGCATAATACTCCCGAGTGATCGAATCGTAAGCAATAATTTCATCCTCCAACCCGCTCTGCTTATACGTTTCTTGATGATAGACAGCTGCGAGCGGCAATCTTGGACGAAGATCAGGCTCTTGATCAGGAACGCCTACGCACATGCCAAACACCGGATAAACAAGCTCAGGCAGTTCAAGCAATTTAGTTATTTCTTGAGGATTATTGCGAATTCCACCGATATAAACGATCCCATAACCAAGCGACTCCGCAGCGATTGCCGCATTTTGTGCAGCTAGTGTCGCGTCAATCGTTCCGAGCAGAAACAGCTCCACGTTCTGACGAAGCTCTACATCCTCATGCAGCCTTGCTGCCAATCTGACTTTATTTAGATCGGCACACCAGATGAGAAACACCGGACTTTCAACTATTTGCTGCTGATTGCCAGCAAGCTCCGCAAGCTTTCGTTTCCGCCCAGAGTCCTTTACAGCAATTACGCTGTAAGCTTGGATATTGGATGAGGTGGAGGCTGCTTGCCCTGCCAATATGATTTGTTCCAAATGCTGCTCAGGAATGGGGGAGTCTTTATATTTGCGGATGGAGCGATGGTTTTTTAATAAATCAATAACTTCATTCATTGCTTTACCTCCTCTACATGAATAAGTGCTCTTGAAACAAAAAAACCGAAGACACAGATCAACTGTTGTCTCCGGTTTTCCGGTAGAACTATAATTCCGATTATTCAAACTGTTTTAGTGTGAAAAATGTACTGAAAATTTATCACGTAATAAATCTTTTGTCAATCATCATTGTTGTTCGCAATATGATTTGTCCTACCTTTTTGAAAAAAGTGTATTGCAAAACACATTATTCTTAGTATAATACTCAGCATAAAATCAAACTAACTCTAATGGAGGTGAAATCTGTGGTTGATCTCATCATTATTGGCGCCGGCCCCTACGGAATTTCACTTGCTGCTCATGCAGCCGCAAGCAAAATGTCCTATGTTATTTTGGGCAAACCTATGTTTTTCTGGAAGGAGCAAATGCCGCAAAATATGTTCATTCGCACCCATCCCCGCTACATCAGTCTCTCCGATAAGGATGATGAATTCACCATTGAACGATTTAGCTGCGAAACCGGCATAGAACTGCAGCCTCCCTTTCCTCGTCCTCATTTTGTTGATTATGCCTTATGGTTTGCCAAACAAACCGACATCTCCTTCACATCGGAGCACGTATCAGAGCTTCATTATTCATCCTCAGGCTTCAGCGTGATCACTCACGAAGGTGAGCAATATCAAGCCAAGCATGTTGTCATAGCTACAGGTTTGCAGCATTATAGCTACATCCCTCCAGTACTAAGCTCGTTGCCGCCTCAGCTCATCTCCCACACCTTCGCTCATCGTGATTTTAAGCCCTACGCAAACAAGAAGGTAGCTGTTATCGGCAGCGGCCAAAGCGCTTGGGAAGCTGCCGCACTGCTTCATATGGCTGGAAGCGAAGTTGAGCTTTTGTTCCGGCGTGACGCCGTTCAGTATTCAAGCGAGGATAATGTCGAATCTGGCCAGAAGCTCATCGACTCCGCTGAACAGTTCTATCTACAGCCCGACCAGCTCAAGGCGGAGCGGCGAAATACACCGCGTCAAAGCAGTGTTGCTCCTTTCTTAAAGCCCTACGTAGAAGGGAAAGTGACGATGACTGGCGGCGCAGCCATTACACATGCAGAAGCTACGATTGATGGCAAGGTGCTGCTTCAGCTTGGAAACAATGAAACTCGCCTCGTCGATCATGTTATTGCCGCTACCGGCTATCAGATCAATCTTGACCAAGTACCTTTTCTGCCGCCCCATGTATTGCAGCATATCGAGCGAGAGCCGTATTCTAATGCAAAATTCCCTCTGCTAAGCGCGCAATTTGAAAGCAGCATACCTGGACTTTACTTTGCCGGCCCACTAGCGACCTTTACTCATGGTCCCGCTTTCGGCTTCGTTGCAGGCTTACGCCAAGCATGCCGATGCATTATTCCTCATATCCAGCAGCATACGTAATAAAGCAGGGGCAAATGAATGTTACATTCACTTGCTCCTTCGCTTTCCTTCCTTAACGCATTCCAATTTACTTAAATGAACAGCACAAAACAAAGGGGCCGCATTTTACGCTGCACCTTTGCTCTGGCTCTCTAATCTACTTATCTCCTATTGTCGTTCGGAGCGTTTCAACGTCTTTATTGATGGCCTCCGTTGCTTTGCGAATCGCAGAGTTTACATCCAACCCGTTGATGGCTAAATCCTCAGCCGCCTCTGTCAATCTTGTCGTTATTTCTAGCTCGTAGGGATGAACATAATGCTCCTGCAGCGGCTCGCCAATAAACACATTTTGCACCGTTTTACCCTGCAGCACTGGAATGTCCAGTCCATATTCCTTCTCCAGCTCTGGATTAATAACAGCCGGAACCCGGCCATTTCTAGATAAAATCCGCTGGCCCTCATCCGATAAAATTTCAGCAATGACTTGGAAAGCTTCATCCTTATGCTTGCTCTGGCTGTTCACCGAAAGCGAATGAATTTGCGCCTCCCTAGTTTTGCCCAGCTGGTCGCTAAAGTTTGGTGCCGGAGCGAAATCCCAATTAAACTCAACGCCCTGCTGACGCAGCTCCTCCAGCGGACCGATCATATTCGCCAGCCAAGTTACCCGCATGCCGATAATTTGATCCTTCATAAATTGATCGCGTCCCCAGTTCCAAGTATGATCTGGCGTTACGTAACCAGGAATTTCAAAGATGCGCTTATTAAGCTCAAACACGCGCAGCCAGTCGGGCGTATCGAGTGCAGCATTTCCCGTGTCATGATCGACGTACGGCAGGCCCAGCCCTTTGGCTAGCCCCGTTAGGTTATCAACCGATAGACCAATATACTGCACGCCATTCTCCGTACGAGTCAGCTTTGCAGCAATATCCAGCACCTCATCCCAGGTCAGCTGTTTTTCTGTAGGATACGGAACACCAAACTTATCAAAAATATCTTTATTATAGTAGAGGATATGCTGATTGGAGTTAAACGGAATCGCATAGATTTCGCCTCCCTTGTCTTTCGTTATATCTTTGATGTAGTCATACAAAATCGGTTTGATCCGGCTCTCATCAAAATGATGGCGTTTAATCAGCTCTCTCAAATCCTCATAGGCGCCCGTTCGAATAATGCGCTGATGGGACGAAGAGGAGGAATAAATAATGTCTGGAACATGTGTGGAAAGCACTTCTTCATTTGTAGTTGTTGCTGCAGGCGTTATTCTTTCGATGGTTACATTTGGATATTTTTTCTTAATCGGGTCCGCGATGAGCGTATTAAATTCCACGTCTGGAAAAGTACCGCTCGTGCTGAAAAGGGTTAACGTGAGCGGCTCGTCGCCAAGCTTTTTAAAGTCCGCTTCTTCCGCTACGGCTGCGTTCGTTTCTTGCTGCTTATTTGCATTGCTCCCAGCCTTATTGGCCGGTGTATTATCCTTACTGGCACAAGCCCCCAATAAAGCAAACAACATTAAAATAACTACGCCTATCGTAAGTTTTTTCATGATTAAACTCTCTCTCCTCTATCATGAGGTACAGCTGTGTCGTTTAATAGCCAACAAGCTCTCACCTAGTCTTTTAAAGTACAGCTTTACTCTCATAACGAATATTCGCCGGCCGCTTCAATCCAAGCTGCTCTCGCAAGCTCGTTCCCGAATATTCCGTCCGAAACAATCCGCGATTTTGCAGCTCTGGAATCACCTTATCTACAAATTGCGTAAGGCCGCTCGGGAAAATCTGTGGCATAACATTGAACCCATCAGCAGCGCCGTTAACAAACCAATTTTCAATCACATCTGCAAGCTGAAGAGGTGTACCTGTAAACGTAAAATGCCCTCTGGCTCCTGCTAGACGATTAATCAATTGCTTCAGCGTTAACTGCTCATGGCGAACGAGATCCAGTATAAGCTGATGCCTGCTTTTGTTGCCATTAACCTCATCCGTTTCACGCACACCCTCCAAAGAAAGCGGCTCATCAAGCGGATACGCGGATAAATCAATGCCTAATCGCTCCGATAGCTGTTTAATTGCACCATCTTTATTTACATAATTGAATAATTCGCTCTCGATTTCTCTCGCTTCCTCCACCGTGTCTGCCAATATCGGGCTAATACCCGGCAAAATCTTCAGCTGGTCCGCCTCTCTTCCATACTTCGGCAGTCTTGCTTTTACATCCTTATAAAACTGCTGAGCACTTTCAATGCTTTGATGCGCGGTAAAAATAACTTCCGCTACCTTTGCCGCAAATTCCTTGCCGCTCTCCGAGGAACCCGCCTGCACCAGCACAGGATAACCCTGCGGCGGCCTTGCGATATTTAGAGGTCCCTTCACCGAATATTATTTCCCTTTAAAATCAATCGTATGGACTTTGTCCTTATGGACGCGAGTTCCTAACGTTTTATCATTAATGACCGCCTCATCCTCCCAGCTGTCCCACAGCTGCTTGGCGATTTCTACGAATTCATCTGCTTCCTCGTAACGCAGTGCATGATCGGGATGATCCTCCCTCCCGAAATTATGTGCGGCTGATCCAGCACCCGTAACGATATTCCAGCCCGCTCTGCCTTTGCTTATGTGGTCTAGGGAGGCAAATTTCCGCRCCACATGAAAAGGTTCATTATACGTAGTGCCAACCGTAGCAATTAAACCGATATGCTTCGTCCTGCTTGCCAGCGCAGCCAGCTCCGTGAATGGCTCGAGCTTATTGGAGCGTCCGATATAGTCATCAGCCAAAAATACGGAATCCATTAGTCCTCTTTCAGCCGTCTGAACGATTTGCAGCACATGCTCGAAATCAAGGTTGCGGCTCGGCTCCGCCTCCGGGAGCCGCCATGAAGCTTCATGGTGGCCGGTCCCGAACAAAAAGGCGTTGAGATTTAATTTGCGCTCCGATTCTCCCATATTTAATCCCCTCTCCATCGTCTGCTTATTGACCGATCGTCGTTTTTAAAGTCTCTACATCTTTATTGATCGCATCCGTTGCTTTGCGTATAGCCGAGTTAACATCTAGACCATGGATGGCAAGATCCTCAGCTGCTTCGGTAAGCCGTATCGTAATGCTCGATTCATAAGGATGAATGAAATGCTCTTGAATGGGCTTCCCAATAAAAACATTCTGAACGGTTTTGCCTTGTAGAACCGGTATTTCTAAGCCGTAATCCTTCTCCAGTTCCGGATTGATAATAGCTGGAACACGTCCGTTCTTAGCAGTAATCCGCTGCCCCTCATCCGATAAAATTTCCGCGATCACTTGAAACGCYTCATCTTGATGCGGGCTTTGGCTGTTGATCGCAATCGAGTGGATTTGCGCTTCTCTTGTATTGCCAAGCTGATCGCTGAAGTTTGGCGCCGGCGCAATATCCCAGTTGAACTCCACACCTTGTTGGCGCAGCTCCTCAAGCGGACCAACCATATTGGCAAGCCAAGAAACCCGAATGGCAATGTTTTGATCCTTCATGAAATGGTCACGAGTCCAGTTCCATGTGCCGTCCTGCGCGACATAACCCGGTATTTCAAAAATCTTCTTCTGCAGCTCGAAGACACGAAGCCATTCCGGCGTATCGAGTGCAGCCTGCCCCGTCTCGCGGTTCAAGTAAGGAATGCCCAGCGATTTACCCAAACCAGTTAAATTGTCTACAACAAGCCCGATATATTGAATGCCGTTTTCTGTTCTGGTCAGCTTCGTGCCAAGCTCGACCGCTTCGTCCCATGTCAACTGCTTCTCGGTTGGATAAGAAACGCCGAATTTATCAAAAATATCTTTGTTATAATACAAAACATGCTGATTGATATTGAAAGGAAGTGCGAGAACCGCATCTCCTTTGCCCTTCGTTATGTCCTTGATATAGTCGTAGCCAATCGGTTTGAGACGGCTCTCGTCAAAATGATGTTTTTTGATTAATTCTCTTAAATCCTGATATACACCCGTCCGAATAACCCGCTGCTGCACACTGCCAAATATAATGTCCGGCACATGTGTGGACAGCACTTCCTCCGGAGTCGTCGTCGCTGCTGGCGTTATTCGTTCAATGGTTACGTTCGGATACTTCGCATGAATGGGACCTGCAATCATTGCTTCGAATTCCACGTCTGTAAAGGTAGCGCCAGTGGAATAAAACGATAATTTCAGCGGCTCATCCCCAAGCTTCTTGAAATCCGCGGTTTCGGTCGCACTGTTCGTTGCCTCCTTCTTGCCTGATGCATCATTCTGCTTTGCAGGTGCGTTATTGTCTCCCCCGCATGCGGAGATCGATGCTGCAAGAACAAATATGACGATGATAACCCCTAGTTTCTTCATCCTATATCCTCTCATTTCTATTATTTATTTATATTTGCTGAAGATGGCGCGTATTGGCAGGACGCTGTAGCCCTAAGCTGTCACGAAGCGTCTTGCCTTCATATTCGGTACGGAATAACCCACGGTTTTGCAGCTCTGGAATGACCTTGTCTACAAAGGTCTCAAGCCCTGTAGGAAAGAGCTGCGGCAGCACGTTGAAGCCATCAGCCGCATGGTTTTTAAACCATTTTTCAATAAAATCGGCCGTTTGAAGCACAGACCCGGTAAACGTGATATGCCCATGTCCTCCATTGCTGCGATAAAGAAGCTGGCGAATCGTAAAGCTTTCTCTGCGCGCCGCATCGATAATAACCTCCTGCCTGCTGCGAATGCCGTTGAACTCCTCAGCAGGTTTTGCTTTACCCAGCGGCACCGGCGCATCCAGCGGATAATCATTCAAATTCACCGTGAATCGCTCCGATAAACTATCAAGTGCACGCCTTGTATCTACAAAAGCATGCAGCTCCTCCTCGATCTCGCGCGCTTCCGCTTCCGTATCAGCCACAATCGGAGCGAGCCCTGGCAAAATAACGAGCTCATCAACGGTTCTCCCATACTTCGCTAAACGTGATTTCACATCGTAGTAGAAGGCACGGCCTGCATCGAACGTTTGCTGCGCCGTAAAAATAACCTCCGCCGTTTTCGCTGCCAGCTCCTTGCCTTGCTCGGAGGAGCCTGCTTGCACGAGCACCGGGTAACCTTGCGGCGGACGCGGAATGTTAAGCGGTCCCTTCACCGAATAGGTATGGCCTTTGAAGTTGATCTCGTGCACCTTATTTGCATCCAGCAATTTACCCGCTTTTTTATCGAAAATAAGGGCGTCGTCTTCCCAGCTGTCCCATAGCTGCTTCACCACTTCCACGAACTCCTCGCCCGTCTCGTAGCGCTGCGCATGCTCTGGATGTTCGTCTCTGCTGAAGTTATGGGCAGCTGAGCCCGCACCCGTCACAATATTCCAGCCAGCTCTGCCGCCGCTAATATGATCCAGCGAGGCGAACTGCCTTGCGACATGGAACGGATCGTTATATACGGTCCCGACTGTCGCAATCAAGCCGATATGTTCCGTTACAGAAGCAAGTGCTGCGAGCAGCGTAAACGGCTCCAGCTTGCTGCCGCCGCCTGCATATCCATCTGCTAAAAATACGGAATCCAGCTTGCCTCGCTCAGCAATTCGAGCCAGCTGCCCTAAATAATCAATGTCCAGCTCCAAATCCGGACGCGCATCTGGATGCCGCCAAGCTCCCGCATGATGGCCTGTCGCTCTCAAAAAAACATTCAAATGAACCTTTCGACTCGCTTCACTCATTAGGAATGCACCTCTTCTTCCGTTTTTTTGGCCTGCCAGCTATTTGTAGGTCTCGCTAAACCTAGATTTCCGCGCAGCGTTTGCTCTTCATAGGAGGTACGGAACAATCCGCGATTTTGCAGCTCAGGGATAACTTTATCGACAAAGCGCTCCAGCCCGCTCGGATACACCTGTGGCATCACATTAAAGCCATCGGCCGCCCCATTCTTGAACCACTTTTCAATGACATCAGCCAGCTGCAGCGGTGTACCCGTAAAAGTAAAATGCCCTCTTGCCCCTGCTAAGCGATTGATCAATTGCCTGAGCGTCGGCTGTTCGCGTTCTACTAAATCCAAAATAAGCTGGTGACGACTCTTCATGCCGCTTACCTGATCTGTCGTTTGTGCGCCCTCCAGATTGACAAGGTCATCAAGTGAATGATTAGACAAATCAACGCCTAAGCGACCCGATAACCGCTTAATCGCCCCTTCATGATCGATAAACGCAAACAGCTCATTTTCCAGATCCTGCGCCTCTGCCTCTGTATCCGCCAATATCGGACTAAGTCCAGGCAATATTTTCAGCTGATCCGTCGTCCTGCCATACTTCGCCAAACGTAACTTCACGTCTTTATAAAAAGCTGCTGCCTCCTCGAAGGTTAGTTGAGCAGTAAAAATGACCTCCGCCAGCTTAGCGGCAAATTCCTTGCCCGTCTCAGATGAGCCCGCTTGAACAAGTACAGGATAACCTTGCGGCGGTCGCGCGATATTTAGCGGTCCCTTTACTTTGAAATACTTCCCAGCATAATCAATCGTATGAACCTTGGCTTCATCGATCAGGATGCCGCTGATCTTGTCATTTGGCAGCGCGTCATCCTCCCAGCTGTCCCACAGCTGCTTGACGATCTCTACAAATTCCTCCGCTGATTCATAACGATCATGATGCTCCGGATGCTGTTCCCTGCTGAACTGCTCTGCAGCAGGTCCCGCTCCCGTCACGATATTCCAGCCTGCACGACCCTTGCTAATATGGTCTAAGGATGCAAACTTCCTTGCGATATGAAACGGTTGATTATAGGTCGTTTCTACCGTTGCAATTAGACCGATATGTTTGGTTGCTGCTGCTAATGCTGACAGCATGGTGAACGGTTCAAGCGATCCCGATCCCGCCCAGTAGCCATCCGCCAGAAATACAGAATCGAGCAAGCCGCGTTCGGCAATTTGAGTCAGCTTCAAGTAATGCTTAATATCAACGCCTCGCTCCGGCTGCGTATCCGCATGCCGCCACGATGCTTCATGATGGCCTGATGCGGCCAGAAACGCATTAAGATTTAGTTTTCTCTCCGATCCACTCATCGCACGACTCCCCTTAAGTCATTTTCGAATTAATTACCGTTGTTCAATTCCCAAAAAAAATAGCCAGAGCTGCCCTAAGGCAATCTCCGGCTATCCGGTCGATTATTTCCAATTAAACCAATTGGTTTTATAAGGATTATAGTAAGTGCTAAGAATTTATCATCTCAACTTCGTAATGTCAATGTTTTTTTGATTTACTATTCTACCAATCCTGTCCGTTCAACCCCTTCAATGAACCACCGCTGAGCGAACAAATACACGACAAGCAGCGGCATAATAATTAGGAAAGAGGCCGCCATCTTGATCGCTTCGGCATAAACCGTAATCTCCCCTGCCCCTTCAGCCAGCTTCATCTCGCCAGCCATTCTTGCCAGCGTAATGGAGAGAGGTACGTTCTCCGCAGTAAACATAAAGAGTGACGGAAAGTAAAAATCATTCCAGTTCCAAACGAAGGAAAATAGTACGACCACAACGGTAGCCGACCTCGACAGCGGAAACATGACGCGAAAGAACAGGCGGAAAGGGCCTGCTCCGTCCATACGCGCAGCCTCATCCAGCTCTTTGGGCAGTGTGGAATAGAAGGATCGATAGATGATAACGAACATTGCTCCTTTCAATCCATGGCCAAATAGAGCGGGGACAACCATCGGCAAAAACGTGTTCAGCCAGCCGAACTCTTTAAAGAGCATGATCGATGGCAAAATCGTAATTTGCGGCGGCATAATAAACGTAAACAACAGCAGAGCTCCCCATACTTTTTTGAAGGGGAACTCCAGCCTTGCGAACGCATAACCGGCAATTGCACAGGAGAATACCTGCAGCACCGCTACGGAAGAAGCCAGCGAGACGCTGATGAGGAAACTCTTCGTGTAATTCAGCATTTCACTCGCCTGCTGCAGATGCCCCAAAAATATGGACCGCGGCACCCAAATAACGGTTGGGTCAAGAATGTTTCTCGCATCCTTAACCATCGTCGTCACCATGTATAGAATCGGCTTCATATAGATGAAGGCGACATTAATCAGAATAATATAAACAAACAGCTTGAAGAGAATGCCCTTATCAATTTCTGCTCCAAGCAGCCGATACCTGAGACCAATCAAGCTTCTTCGCAGCTTTTCATCGCTATATAGATTAGCCGCAATCTCATTTCCTTTTTTCACAATTTTCATGAACGCTCACCTCTCTTTCCCACTTATCGTTTTCCTGAAAGCGACTTATCCACTCGGCTGTATAGCAATAAGGTCAAGAGTACGAAGGTTAGGATGATTAAGAAATAGATCCATGCCAAAGCGCTGGAGCTGCCATAATTGCTCGTATTCACTCGGCTGACAATCGGATTGGATGGGAAGGTGAATAAATCGACTACCGTGTACATTAAGTTCAAGAAGATATAAGGGACAAGACCGGGCAGCGTTATTTTCCAAAATGTATTCCAAGGTCCCGAGCCGTCAATACGGGAAGCCTCGTACACAGATGCTGGCAGCGTCTGGCGTCCAGCAAGGAAAATAAGGATTTGCACGCCTGAATACCAAAGGACGAGAACAAATGAGCTCATGACCTTTTGAATCGGAGCCGCCCATGATCCCGGAACATATTCACGCAAATAATAGTCGATACGCAGCGTCTCCATAATGCTGAGAGAGCCTTCCCCCTGCGCAATAAACTCCTGCACAATCTGGCCAGAGGAGAAAATAACAGGCAAAAAGAAGATGACCCGAAACAGCGTTCTGCCTGGAAAACGCAAATTAAGCAAAATGGCGACAAACAGGGAAAAGACAAGAATGATCGGAATCATCATGGCAGACTCCCTTAGAAACGGGAACAGCTCCTCATAGAGCAAGCTTCCGTTCGCGATCAAAATTTCCCGGTAATGGCTGAGTCCAATAAACGTATAGTTGACGCTGCTCACCGTAATTTTCACCTGATGAAAGCTCATGTACAGCGAATAGCCGAGCGGGAACGCCACAAAAACGAGGAAGCCAAACACCCAAGGCGCGATAAACAGGGAGCCTTCGAGCTTCCTAACTGTCGTATTTTCCAGCTTGCGACTCCATCTCATGGCTTCGTTCCTCCTTTTATGACGACAAAGTCTTTTGCTGGAACGATAATGCCATTCTTGCTGTAATCGGTCTGATTATAATTGACGATAATGCGATAATCGCTGCCATACTCTGTTTCCTTCACATTTGGAGCGAGCGTACGATGTCCCGTAATAAACTGCTCCTGCACAGCTGCAAGCGCCTCATTGGTTTTGGCATATTCAGCACTTAAATGATCGATCCAATCCTTATAGTTCAAGCTGTAATACCAGTAGGAATAGGAATTTTTCAAATCAGCTGCCTTGTCGCCGCTAAGCACATAAGCAGGGTATGCCCCATATTCAATGCTGCGGAGCAGCTCATCATCAAACTCATCGCGCAAATTAGACCATTCCAGCGAATATGTGCGCAAGCCATGGAGAACGATTTGGGCAAAAGGAATCGCTTCACTGATGAAGACATCATACGAATAATCAGCGGTTAGGCGATGGATATGGTCGATTTGAGCTAGCGCATAGAAATTCACATTATTCGCCACAAGCGACCCGAGTGCTTCCTTGCTCTTGTTCAAAATGCTGCGCTGTACATCGACAACCTCTGCCCTGCTCGCCAAGTATCGGCTGTTGAAATCCGTATTGACCTGCTTGCCAATGCCATCCTCGAAATAGATGCCGTCTGCTCCCAAGCTCTTATAGCTGTTCAAATCGGCCGAGACCACCTTCTCATAAAACCTCGGGCTTACAAACTTCGCTGCATCCTGGTCCTCATTTCCCCTTTCCTCCAGCACCGTTCCTGCCAAATTGCGCAAGCCGTCGCGCCTCCACCAGAACCGATCATCGCCATTCGTATTGAGCGTATAATTCGCCGTCAAATAAACAGGAATATCCAAGGTATGAGCGAAGGAGATAAAGCTTTTCATCCCTTTGTTTCCACCTAAGCGCTTATCTACAGGAAAGTAGCCGCCATGCGTGCTGTAACCGTCCTGCTGCCACCCTGAGAATTGAATTTGCAGATGCTGAATGCCGCTGTCATAAATCGAACGAACAAGCTCGGTCGCCTCTTCTGTCGTAGTCGCTTTTAAATATGAATCTGCAAAAAGCCCCTTCTCGATGTCTGCGCCTACAATATCTACAAACAGCGGAATGTCTTTTTTGTTTGTTTCCAGCGGTTTTACACCCTGCTCTTGAATCAAATAATTGCGATAAACCTCCGCCATGCCAGCATAATCGCTTTTATTAGGGAGCAGTGGATAATAACGCGTTGCGCGAGCTTTCGTTATAAACTTATCGCCGCTGTATGTATAGAAGCCTTCACCCGTGCTCTTGCTTACACTTTGGAAAAACTTTTTCCGATACTGCCATTCGGTCGTCACCCAGTTCGAGCGGCCCACCGCGCCTGACGGCGCTGCATAAACATTCGCGAACGACTCCCCTTCGGAGATGATCGCAACAAACGCCTGATCCCCTGTCTTTAAGCCGAATACAGGCATCGTAATCCCCTGTCTGCCTGTATTTTCGTTGTAATAGGATAGATCCTGCCCATAAACACTCTCATTGTAGGTCAACTGCTGCATCAAGCGATCTGCCTCAAAATGGATCAACGAGCCGGAGCCGTCCGGCAGCAAAAGGTAACCCTCTTGGCCAGCAGACGGCTGAGCCCCAAACAAAGGGTAAAGCTTAATATTCAATAAGCTTAAAGCGCCTTCGACGATTCCCTCATCCAAAATTCTCGTCTCTACATAGTCCTTGTGCAGACGCACCTCAATCGGAATTTTCAACTGCACCTTCGGCAGCGCGAAGGTGACCGAAAATCCATTTTCCGCAGCCTGGAAGTTTTCCAAGTAACCTTGGTTCTCGATTAATCCGGCAGTTACAGAAGAGGATTTGTAGTTTTTAGCATTTACGTATTCAATGATGACGGGAGAAGTTAAATTATTTTTCCACGTATTCGGTACCGTTTCTTCCTCCCAATACTTCGGCTCTGGATAGGAACGCCATATCTTCCCTGTTGCTTTATTGATTACTTGGAAGTGAGCTGATTCCTTATCTACAAGCAACAGTAATTGGTCTGATTCTGCGATTTGCTCAAAATTTGCTTCAACTGGCAATCCCGCTTTATAGGGAACAGTGCCTTTCGTTTCAAATGGATTTGCAGCAACTACGGCCACGTCGGCGGGTTTACCCCATAACCCGACCGCCACAAGAGCAAACCATCCTATACCGGTCAGCAAAACAGCTAAGAGCAGCAGCTTCATAACGAGCTTTATGTTTATTTTGCGTACAGTCATCGGATGATCACCTCCTGATATAAGGAATTAATAAAGTTGACCAATTCTATGCTTAGGCTAATCAAGATGAAAATAAGAATGACGATTATCGCAAGCGCAAGCAACGATAAGAGGATAATAAAAATAGCTTCGATGAAGGTATAGTTGTGTATGCCTTGCACCATCCATATGAACAGGAATACTACCCATAAAACGATAAACAGCTTCAAAAACTTAAAGATCGCCAGCTCGTTTAAGGTCAGTACATTCGAGAGTAGAGTTACAGGTATACCGATGAGAATAATCGGAAATAAGGCATAGCAGCTGCCATAAAATACGTCTCGGAACCGTCCCTCACCTCTAAGAAGCGAGCTGATTAAATAGTTGGAGACGACAAAGCCGAGCCAAATTCCGATAAATTGAATCGTAATGGGAAACAAATCAATACCGACATGCACAGCAGGGTTAAAGACAAAGCTTGTGCCCGCCTGCATATATCCGTACGATGCTAATGCAAATACAAGTATCAGTATGCTGCTTAACCATCCTGCTTTGTTTTCGTACCGAATAGCATAGAAGCCGTCTACAGGATGTTTTATTAAATAGAACATATGCTGCAGCTGTTCAAGTATCGGATGCCTAGCACTGCGTTTAGCTGATGGTTTGCCTTTTAAGCGAAGCTTTTTGGATAAAACATTCCAGAGAAGATACACGATGCCAAGCACGAGCGCCACATTCATGAGGACGCCAAAGTGCTTCTGGAACCACGTCAACCGATTTTGCCAAAAGGATTCTGAATAGCCGCCTACTACGCCTGCCTGATAAAACAGCTGCTCCGATCTTGCGTACTCCTCTTTTTTGTAAGCGGCCTTCGCCAAACCGATCAGTGCCGGTGTATATTGTGCATTTAAACGATGAACCTCGCTCCAGAGCGGCTCGCTTTGCTCGTATCTGCCTTCCTGCGTTAATTGATTCGCTTCGTGGACGAGATGGCCGAACTCAGACAGCCGCAGCACTTGAATGAAATTATTGACGCTGTCCAGCACGAGCAGCTCACCCTTGGAATTGCTCGCAATAGCTGCTGGCGCTTTGACGATTCCTGTCTTGGACGTAGCGGTAATGACATCCCCGCCCCAGAAAAACAACAGATTGCCATTCGAATCATATTGACTAATCATATTGCCTACAGAGTCGATCACAGTAAAGTTGCCGGCAGCATCCACCGTAATATCATTGAGCTGGGGACTTACACTTTGCTTCGTTCTGTGAAATACCTCTCCGTAAGAACGCACCGGCTGCAGGGCAGCAAATTCACCTTTGCCTACCAGCTGGTCGAGACCCGCGATGTTGAGCTTCTTCACCTGATCCGCGCTAATTTCCTTCGTCACCGTATAAATAAATCCGTTTTTGTCTATCGTTGAGTTGGCGATAGCTCCAGGCAGCTTCTTCAGCTCCCTTTGATACATTTCCCGCGTATATACAAATCGCTTAAATGCATCAAACAAAGAGAAGCTTACGCTATTCGGCCCAAAAAAACTAATGAAATTGCCCTCTGGATCAAGCTGTACCAAGCCTTGAAAAGCGCCAAGCGTCGTTACATAAATAAAGCCGCGCTTATCTACAATGAGGTTAACCGGATCATACTTGAAAGCCGGCGGCAAATAGCTGGACTCCGGACGGCCAAATGCTTTTAGCAGCTTGCCTTCTTGATCGAGCCTTACAACCCGGTTGTTGCCCGTATCTGCAACGTAAATCTCTCCAGCTTCATCGACATAAATGCCGCTTGGCTTCTTGAGGGGGCTTTCTGTTACTTTGATTTCACGAATATATTGGCCTTGCTCATCCAAGTGTACGATTCGATTATTGCCCGTGTCTGCGATGTAAATATGATCCTTATCATCCACAAATAGATCCTTGGGCTGATTAAGCTGCAGCTTTGTTTTCCCTTCGGCTCCCGCAGCTTGGTTTGCTTCCGTAATCTCAACATCCGTGCCAATAATGCCAGCAGGAATGTAAGCCGCTTGCGTCTTCACCAGCTGTCCGAATCCATCCTTATAGTAGGTTTCGTACGGTAACTGCGAGGCTGTGGCCGGTGAGATGGGCCAAGCTATGTAAATCGCCGTAATCAGGATTATAATGATCGGACGAATCCGCAGCCTCCTGTTCTTCAAACGATTTCCCCCTTATTTAATACCGGAATGCGCCATTGTCGAAATGACCTTGCTTTGCAAAATAACAAAGAAAATTAAATTCGGAACGAGCATAATAAGCGCTGCTACAGCAGCGGCGCCTTGACGTGCCACATTGTTCGCCAAGTTATTGGTCAATGTCGATAGGAAAAACGGAAAGTTTTTCATTTCATCGTCCTGCATGAACAGCATCGATGTCTCCACGTTGCCCCAAGAGTTCTGAAAGGAGAGTATCGCAACGGTTGCGATGGCCGGCATACACATCGGAATGACGATACGAGCAAATACGATAAATTCGTTTGCCCCGTCTATTCGTGCAGCCTCCAGCAGTGAATCAGGAATCTGATCCACGAATTGCTTGAGCAGGAACACGCCCACCGGCAAAGCAAGTACGGGCAGCAAATGCCCCCAATACGTATTCATAATGCCAAGGTGGCTGACGACCAAATACCTCGGAATTTGAATAACCTCCGGCGTAAACATCAGCATTAGAATAATCGTAGCAAAGATGAATGCGCGGCCCGGAAAAGGATGTTTTGACAACGGATAAGCGCAAAGCGCACTCACAGTCGTCACGCCAACAACACTCGCAGCCGAAATGAACAAACTATTGAACAAATAGCGCGATACCGGAACGATTGAATTGGACGTTACCCAAAAGAGCTCAACAAAGTTCTGAATGTTCGGCTCCTTCACAAAGAAGGTCGGCGGATAGACGAACAATTCATGATAAGGCTTGAAGGCATGATTAAAAATATAAATGATCGGCAGGATCATGATGACGGATATGATAAGCATGAACAGATTAAAGCTTATTTTTATACCAAGGCTTGATTGTTTCAGCTGTTACTCCTCCTTCGTACCGAACAATCCCCAGCTGAGCTTGTTCGCGAAATACATAAATATAAGAAGAAACACCGAAACCGTCGCCGCATAACCCATTTCAAAACGGATGAGACCATAATCGTTAATATGGTTCACGATCAAATGCCCGGCATATTCGGGCGTCGGGTTTTGACCGGATAGCTCAACACCAATTGATCCGGTCTTAAAGGTCGTAACAATCGCCATTACGGCGCCAAACAGCATTTGCGGCTTCATGGACGGAATCGTAATATACCATAGCTCCTGTATGTTGTTTCTGATGCCGTCGATTCTTCCTGCCTCATAAAGTATCGTATCCACGTTAAGAATACCCGCCAGCATTGCTAGGAAGCCTACACCCATGCTCGACCACAATGTGACGACGATCATCGAGTTCATAAGAAACTCTGGACTGGTCACCCATAACTTTGGCACGTCGATAAGGCCTGCTTTTAATAGAAAGCTGTTCAAATAGCCAATGCGATCGCCCGACAGCAAGGGAAGCCAGATAATCGTCATCGCTATGCCAACGGTAAGCGATGGCGTATACATCGCAAGCGCCACCCACTTGCGAACGCCGCCGCGCAGCCGTGAAATAAGCCATGCGAGCAGGAAGGCGGCAGCATAACCGCCGGGACCAACAATGACAGCAAACTTAAATGTATTGGGCAGCGCATATTTTAGGAACAGCAGATCCTGCGCGATCAAATACTGAAAGTTGCTCCAGCCAATAAAGCGAGGAGGCTCAATCCCGTTGTAATAGGTAAAGCTTAAGCCTACCGCGGCAAGAATCGGAATAACGATAAACAGAGCGAAGCATATCAGAAACGGCGCGATAAACAAATACGAAATACGATACGACCATAATCTACTCCACATAACGATCAATCCCTTCCCAAGGCTGATCGACAATAGGAATGTCCAGCTTATTCACCTGTTCGCCTCGCTCATTGATGTAGCCAAATTCCTGCTGCTTCCTTAGAAGCTCGCGGTTAATGTCCCGAACGGCTTGCTCCAAGGAGGACATATAATTCGCTGTTCCAACAACGGATCGATTCCATGCATTATGAATCTCGCGTTCCAAGAAATATCCGCCGGGCACATTCGGAATATCCTTATACCATTTCCACTGGTTCAAAATAATTTCAGCATCCTCCTTTTTCCACGGCAGATGCGTGAAGGCTTCCACGTTGGACGTATTCCAGCGGAAAGCGACGCCATTGACCGCTTCCAAATCAGAGCCATATTGCTCCTGCACCTCAGCTGACAACCACCACTTCAGGAATTGCCATGACTCTGCTTTTTTATTGGACTTGTCAAAAATGACACCCGTACGCTGCCCCCCGCCAGCCCAGCGGCTTATCGATCCGTCCGCCTGCTTCGTACCGGGAATAAGCGCGATGCCCCAGCGTCCATTCAGCTCAGGCGCAGCAGCCGAAAGCTGCACATACATGTTGTAATCCGATATGCCGATTGGCATCGTTCCGCTGCGGAAATGCTGATAGAAGCTCGGCACCTCCCGCTCCACAGCGTATGTATTAAATAGATCCGTCCATTGCTTGAAAGCACGATAAGCCTCTGGACCATCGAGACCTGATTTCACACCGCCGGGTTCATAAAACTCGACGCCATTTTGATAGAAGAAATGCGTAAACTCCTTCGGATTTACGTAGAAGTTCATAAAGTTTTGCTGCAGCGTAGGCAATAGCTGATATACGTCCTCCCATGTCTCGGGAATTTCAGCTCCAATACGCTTCAAAATATCCTTGCGGTAATAGAGAACTTGAAACGACTGCGTTTCCGGCACGCCATAATAACCGCCATCGTAGTGCAGCGGCAGCCACGATCCCGGACTAAACTTCGGATACAACTGATCAAAATCTTCAAACTTGCTTAAATCCTGCAGCGTACCGCGAATGGCATAATCGACTGGCAAATCCTGCGTCAAGCCAAGGGCAATATCCGGCTGCACGCCAGCTGCATTAGACATAAGCAAAAGCTCAGCATTTGGAAGCAGGTTCACCTTTACCTCAATGCCTGTTTCTGGCGTGAACGACTCATCAGCAAGCTGCTGCAGCTGATCCACATAATCCCTGCCGCGCTGAACCCAAATGTTCAGCTTCTTGTCGTCCAAATCGTTAAGGCTGTCCCTCGCATCGAAAGAGTAAATAAAGTTTTGAGCGCTGCCCCATAGCCGGCCAAAAAAACCAGCTTCCATTTTCGGAGCATCCGTCTTCTCGGGAATAATATAAACCTCATCCAGCTGCAGCGATTGCTTGAGCAGTGTATCGATAAAAGTACCGAATTTCTCTCTCATCGAAGAAATCTCTTCGACCTGATAAGGAATTTCTTCAGGCTTCTTAAGCAATGCTCGCAAATCCTTTGCTGATGTATCGAGTCCTTGACTGATTGAATCCTTGTTGCCATTTGCTTTAACTACCCGCTTCGACAGTGACTCCATGRCATCCGCTGCCAGCGCCATCTTGTCAGTCATCCCTGGGAAGTCCTGCTCCATGTTCCACGTACGATTGCGGTCAATGGTCTTCTTCGAGCTCGAGCCTGTAATCGTACGCAAATCCCAGTCAATCGCATCCAAATGAGCGATCAGCTTCTCGACATCCACAACGATAGACTTAATAGGCGATTGTGTGACGGCTAGCGACAACGTATGTTTGCCCTTCTCTAGATTAAGCAAATACGGATTCTTTTTTTCGTCCTGCAAAATCATTCCGTTCCAACCAGTAGAATAAGGAAAGCCATACGCTAAAAATTGCGTAAACGGTACCTCTCCATCCACTCGAACGACCCGGTAGGAGGTTTTCTGAGCTATCGTATTTTGCAGAGCGCGAAAGCCTATTTTGTACAAGCCGCTCTCCGGCACCTCAAACGACCATGAGATTTCCTGGTTTTGTTCAAGCCAGCGCGGACCGCCGACCGTATTGTAAATAATTCTTCCCGTATACCGCGGCAGCGTGCGTGAGTTTTTATCCGAAAATAGCTTTATTGCCGTATCATTTTTGCTCGTAAAATCCTCCGCTTGAATCGTCAATACATCGCCCGCAAGAGAAGGCGTATCGGCATACGCAGCCTTAACTTCAGCATAATCAGGTATTTGCTTGCTCGGAACAAGCTTAATTCGCTCAAGCGCAACGGGGTCAAACCCTTGCAATCGAATGGTATGCGTTCCTTGTTCGAAATGCCATTGCAAAGGCTGCGCATATGCCCCTCCTGAATCCGTTAACGGCTTCTCGCTCCAGCCCGACACATCAATCGAACGAGGACGAATTTCATCGCCGTCTGAGTTCTTCAGAATAGGGCGCACATCCTCCCATGTCCGATATAAGGATATGGAAGAGGCTTCCCTAAACGGCCTTTGGCCATCTATCGTTACCTCCCACCCGATCGGTCCCTTTCTTCCATCCTTCAGAGGGTTATAAGATACGTGGATTTCATACAGCGCACTCTCTGCAACGTCAACTTGATATTCAACCCATCCTGTGTTCCTTGTATTCCAAATCAGTATGTTTGATTTACCGTCATAATCGCCTGCTTTGATCTCCTCTTCATTCGATACACGAGATGGCTTCGCTGCATCCAGCTGAATTGAAGTTGTTGCATTGCTCAGGCCCTTCTCCTGCCATGCTGCCAGCGCATCGCTAAAATAAGGATCAACCTCATAATTAAATGTAGTTACGAGCTTGTCATATTGGACCGTATCGGTTTTGTCTCCAGATTCTGAGTTTACTGCCGCTCCAGCATTAAGCAGCCATGCTGCAATGACAATACTGGCACCATAGACAAGCCATTTCCGTTTCTTATTCATAAAGGTTAAGCCGCCTCCCTCCTTCGCAAATACCGATCATTCTGTAAATCTTTCACCCGTATCCTTATGAAAGAAATGAGCCTTCGATATATCAAGCTCTACTTTCACTTTCTCATTTTCAGCAAAACGATTATCGGGATCGACGCGTGCAATGAGCAGCTTCTCCTGTCCGATGTCTAAATAAAGAAAACGATCAGCGCCCATAAGTTCATTGTCCTTATAGGTTCCGGTAATGATCGTCTCCGAGAACAAGCCTTCCAGCTTCACATTTTCCGGCCTTATACCTAATATCACCGATTTGTTTAGTTGGTTATTTTTGCGTAAAATATCCTCCATCACTTCATTTAACTTCAGTTGAAAACGATTCGTATGAAACTCTAATCGCCCCTGCGGATTTTCCTGCACGCGTCCATGAATGAAATTGATTTGAGGAGAACCTATGAAGCTCGCAACAAACGTATTCGAAGGTTTGGAGTAGATCAGCTCCGGCGTATCACATTGTTGAATGAGTCCGCCCTTCATCACGACAATACGGTCCGCCATCGTCATCGCTTCGACCTGATCATGGGTAACGAATATAAAGGTTGTGCCTAATTTTTTGTGCAGCTTCGTTATTTCCATACGCATTGTTACTCTAAGCTTGGCATCTAAGTTAGACAACGGCTCATCCATCAAAAACAGCTTCGGGTCACGCACGATAGCTCTGCCAAGCGCCACCCGCTGGCGCTGACCGCCCGACAGCTCCTTTGGCTTGCGATTTAAATACGGCTCAATCTCCAGAATTCGGCTAGCATTTTTTACCGCCAAATCGATCTCATGCTTAGGAAGCTTGCGCATCCTCAGTCCAAACGCAATATTCTCATATACACTTAGATTGGGGTAGAGGGCATAGTTCTGAAAAACCATCGAAATATCACGGTCCTTCGGAGGTAGCTTATTGACGAGCTGCTCTCCAATATAAATTTCGCCTTCGGAGATCTCTTCAAGCCCGGCAATCATTCTTAATGTCGTCGATTTGCCGCAGCCGGAAGGACCGACGAATACGATAAATTCCTTATCTTTAATTTCCAGCTGGAAATCCTGCACAACCGCGTGTTTGTCTTTGCCATATCTTTTGTATAGATGATTAATCGTTACTCCCGCCATGCTTACCGCCTCCCATCCGAACTTGATAAAAAAATGAGGATATCACACACTGCTCTGATATCCTCCATTTATACGGTAGAATGTATTCCATTATAGAATTAGCTCGGAATGGCTTCTTTTGCCGACTCCAAATTGGAGGTTGCTTCATCAGCCTTCGCCAGTTCCTCAGCGCTTAGTTTAACATCCCAGCTTTTTGCAGCTTCCGTAATATGCTCAAGCTTTGAAGCGCCTAGAATTGCCGAAGTAATGCCAGGACGACTCAGTACCCAAGACAATGCGTATTGCGCTTGAGTAAGGCCCTTTTCTTCCGCCAAAGGTCTAATCGCCTCAGCAACTGGAATTGCATTTTTCTTCAAAAGCTCCTCCAGCCTTTGCTCGCCTGCCGCAAGCCGTGATCCTTCAGGCGGCGCTTCTCCAACCCTATACTTGCCAGAGAGTATTCCTCTGCCAAGCGGACTATAAACGATAACGCCTACTTGCTCCGATTGCACAAAAGGTATAATTTCCTTCTCAATTTCACGCGAGATGATGCTGTATTCCGGTTGGAGACTTTCGAAGCGATGCAGGCTATGCAGCGCGCTTATACCGTGAGCCTTCGCAAGCTGCCATGCAGCAAAATTAGAAGCGCCTATGTATCTTACTTTCCCTTGACGCACCAGATCATCTAAAGCTCGAAGCGTTTCTTCAAGAGGGGTATTAGGATCAAATCGATGTACCTGATACAGATCCAAATAATCGGTTTTCAACCGTTTCAAGCTGTCTTCAACAGCCTTGTAAATATGATAGCGGCTTTGCCCCGAATCATTTACCCCTTCGCCTACGCGGCCATGAACTTTGGTTGCCAGCACAATTTGGTGACGTCTTTCTTTTAACAAATTGCCCAGTATACGTTCCGACTCACCTTCCCCGTATACATTAGCAGTGTCCACGAGGTTAATGCCATGATCCAGCGCGGCATCCAAAATTCCAGCAGATGCCTCCTCATCAATCCATCTTCCAAACGCCATCGTACCTAAGCTCACCTCAGATACTTTTAGTCCTGTTCTTCCCAATTTACGATATTCCATGTTCGTTATCCTCCTCAAATTTTGTACAAAAAAAAACCGGAGACAGGTTTTGCATTTGCAAAATGTCTCCGGTTTTCCGGTCGAATATATTCATTATTAGTATGCGGCCAAGGCTCTTATTACCGGAACTTCGTGTTCAGCAGCAAATTGGCTAAGCTGAGCGACCAAATTTCCTTTGCCAAAAGATAAATACTTACGGCCTTCTTCCGCCTGCAGCTTGATCATGTGATCTAGAAACTGAATAATCATCTTCCGCCGGCCTTTAATTCCAGCATAACCGTTGTCATACAGCCATTGATCAATGGTATTGTAGACACCACGGTTCAGCCGATACATTTGCAAGCAGTAATGATGAAAGGCAAGATCCGGCCATTCATATAAACTGGAGCTCCTATCGTTCTTCATACGCATCCTCTCCACTTATAAACGGTTATCTTTGCTTGCGAGCAGCAGATGGCAGCTTCTCCACCTCGTAACGGCTGCGCTCCGTCCGATCAATTTGTACAATTTGACCATTATGAATCGTAATTTGAACGATGCCATATTGAACGCCTGCCAATTGATCCTGTATTCGCTTCAACCATTCATCAGCAACCTCAACCGTTCTGGACATATTCAACATCCTCTCCAAATTTATGAGTGTTTTCAAACTAAATGTATAAGTGCCATCAAACCAAATGCATGGTCAAACAGGTTTCCAGAAAGCATTAGCCGTTTAATCTACCTTAATCTCCAATAGACTCTCAGCCAAGGGGCGACGCCCATTCGGAATTTCTTTATCGCGAAACTTTTCATCGAGCGTATCAAGTCCTCCACGATGACCGAGTGCAATGACGGCATGCAGTGCAATATGTTCGGGTACTTCTAAAATCTTGCGTGCTTCCGCTCGGTCAAATCCTCCAACGGCACGAGTCGATAGACCAAGCAGCCTCGCTTGCAGCGCCAAAGTTGCCCAAGCAGCTCCTGTATCGAAAGCATGCGACACATTCGGATTGCCATCTTGCTTAACCGCTTCAGAAGCTAGAAGCAGCAGCACGGGTGCGTGGTCTGTCCACAAGCGGTTGCCAGGCACGATGAACTTGCGGAACTGCTCATGCTCGGCTTCTTCCCTTGCCACGTAAAATCTCCAAGGCTGCAAATTGCTGGACGATGGCGCCCACCTTGCAGCTTCCAAAACCGTATAAAGCTCTTCATCGCTCACAAGCTGCTCCGAGTAGGATCGTGGCGACCATCGATTCAGAATAAGCGGGTGTACAGGATAATCAGGGCTTCTTGCATCGGCAACCTCTTTACTGTATTGCTGCTCAAGTGACTGAGCATTAGCTCCAAAACCAACATGACTCACTATCCCCATCTCCTCTTCCTTTGAATAAAAAGAAGGCGCACGACAACCGATTCGGCATTCGGTTGGCATGCGCCTCCAGTTTTCTAGCGAGCGCGACTTGCAATCAAATACAGCGAAACCATTGCCATGAATGACGATGCAAGTGTCATTATTCATTTCCGACTAATTCAATAGGATAAATTAAATTTAACATGATGTTTTCCATCCGTCAACACTTATCCGTCTAATTTCCACGACTCTTTTTTACAAATTGGCGCCACGCTTTCGCTGCTGCCAAGGTCAAGCTTGCTTCACCACTTGCTACTGAGCTCCCTGCACCAACTGAAAATTTTCACACTGAATTCACTAATTTATTACCTAAACCCTTAATTAACTGGATTCTTCGTATGAATTTCCCCATGATACGCAACTCCCTATGCTAACACGATTCTTGACACGGGATTTCCTCTCAATTGGTACGAGAATCCCTAGGCTAACTCAATTTTTTACGCGGGATTCACGCAAATGTTACCCAAACCCTTTACTAAATCGATTCTTCACACGTAATTCCCTTCAATTGATACGAGAATCCCTACGCTAACGGGAATTTCTCCTGTTAATTCATCAAAAAGAGTCTAATTTAACTAATTACATGGAAATTCTCCAGTTAATTTTCTTCATATTCCTGAATTAGAGCTAATTTCGCGAAATTAACGGGAGATTTTCCTGTTAATTGAGCATTTGACGTAAAAACTGAGAAATTAACAGGAGTTTTTCCTGTTAGAAGATACGATTACTCAAAACACGATTAACCTTACACATACTCATTATCGAGCAAATCTACCCATTCAAAAAAAAGCCTCCCCACCCACTTAGAACGTGGATTAGGAAGCTTCTTTATCGTACAATGAACCACCTACAATAACCTAAAAAGATCGTTCGCCAATGCCTCTGTTGTTAATTCTCTATTTTCTTCATTCATAACGTACAGCTTGATGCCTGGCAGCTCCTTTATCTTGTCAATTTCGGAATGGCTATCCAAGCAAATCGTGCCTATGATGAGATGCTGCGAGCTTGAAACCATGTCATAGACCATTTTCCGAAAAGGTACCGATAACATTTGCATGTAGCCAATTTCATCAATAACCGTTACCTTCTTCGTCTTCAAGGAATGTCTAATTGACGTTAGAGCTAAATTCTCAAAAGCTTCTAATTCAACGCCATATCTTCCTATTCTTATGGAACTTGTACTATCTACACTTGCTATTCTTTTGCTTACTCCATCCAATGTTACGCAGTTAAATCCAATACGATCCGTTTCGCTCCGTATTTCTTCCGTATAAAATCCTCCAACATGCTCAGCGCCTATTCGGTTAATAAGCTGTACAATGGCAGTCGATTTGCCTACTCGCGGCTTCCCAGTCAACAAAAAACATGTTTCCATATCATTCCCTCATTCGGCGGTGCAGCATATTTTCTGCTAGGGCATATAACAAACCCACAACCGCAAATATTATAATAGAGCTATTTCTATTCAACTCGTATCCCGAGACAAAATTATCATATAAATAATGAAACATATATACGCCCACCAATCCACCAAACAGGATATAGATTGAAGCCTTAATCATTAGTGATTTCACCAGCTTATGAACAACTAAAGAGATTGGCAGCAATGTAATCGGATAAAAAAGGAAGGCGTAAACAACCATCAGCAAAACGAACGTCAGCCCGATATTACGGAGACCATAATATTCGGTTGTCATAATTTTGCTCCCCTCGAATAATTCCAAGACCACCGCTGCCGCAACAAACAATATAATCATAAAAATCCAAAGAAAAAAATGTTTGACTATCTCCAATTAAACACCGCCTTGTTTGCTTAGATAAGTATTAAACGTTTATTTAATTTACAATGTTTCACAATTGCCTTATCTGTTTTATTATTTTGATGCTTCTCTCCCTTCACAAAAAAGCCCGCGCAGCGCACGGACTTCACAACGATCAGCCTTTATGGGACTAATATCATATTTTCACCTTCACTCTCCATTTTCCTTCCTCCCTAAAATTGCTGTTCTATCGATTTCCATAGGTTCGATAACTTGGAATAAAAACCGTGTATCGTTTAAATAATCTCTTATATACGCCTGAGCATACGGCTGTTCTGCAATTAAACTGGCTGTTTCTCTTGGGTCTGAGGCATGATGGCAATAATTCTCGATCATGAACATGACGAAAAAACATTCAAGCCTCTTAACATAGTCCGTTTCCAGCTTTCTTACACTCTCGTAGCCTTGCATAAACAGCCAGCGATGCTTCGGATAAAGCTCTAATAGCGAGCCTGCCATATCGTACAGAAAATAACCAAAACCGCATCTGCCAAAATCAATGGGATACGGCAGATCCTCGTTAAAAACGATGTTGCCGCTATGCAAATCCGCATGAATGAGTCCGTAGTTATCGCCGCTGCGTTCCATTACAGCCAGTTCCGATATGATTTTCTCAGCCGCTGCTTGATATGATCTCCATGCCTCTCCCGATAAAAAACATCCATAATACTGTTCCAGCTTAGCCATTTGATGACTAAAGCTCTCTGCTCCCCAAACAGGACGAACAAAATCAGAAGGCGGGACAAAATTTGCAGCCGCTTTGTGAAGCCTTCCCATCATGACACCCATAAGATGAACCGTATGATCCGAAAACTCCCCGCTAGCGTGCTCGCCATCTACCCATCGCATCAGAGTAACATACGGACGACGATAGCCGGCTTCCGTATCGATCTGCAAAACAGAAGCGCCGCTGCAGCTTGCCAGCGCTTCTGGCACATGCAAATCCTCCGATTTATTTAAGGCCTGAAGCAAAGCAAGCTCTGAACGAATTTCCTCTATGCTGAGTCGATCCGAATGAATTCGAAGCAAATATTTTTCCGCTGTATCTGTCTCAATTTTATACGTGATTGTGTCCGACAGCTGAATAAATCGAATGCTCACCCATTCCAAGTCATACTCTTGCAGTGCCGATAACGCAACTTTCCTCGCTCGAGCTAGCAGTGATATCCTATTCTCATCTGTATCAAAACGAAAAAAATCAATCATATATTATCTCCTTCAACGGCTATAACCACCATTTCATTGTTCTTGTCATTATAATGGCTATCATGCCGTGAACCTAAGTAATAAACATTTAGAAATCATTTAATACACAAAATCACTCTATTAACTGCTCACCGATAACAGAGGTTTGTGACTCCATATTTGTCCGTTAGTTATTCATCCATATTCATATAAAACTAACAAAAAAAAACGCCATTTCAGGAGCCGCCAACCCCATTCGAGGTAAGCAGTACTCCTTCTATTGACGTTTTCTATAAAACGAATGATGTTATGATAAATCAGCTTAATGCTTCGCCGCCATTTGCTTAAGCTCTGAAAGCAATTGATCAAGCTGAGCATATTCTTCTACCATCGTATGAATCTTCATATCCTGTGTTTCCATGCTGGCATGAACCTCTTCAACAGAAGCCATATTTTGTTCCGTAGTAGCTGCGATATTGAGCATTTCACTCGACATGCTCGCATAACGCTCATGCAGTTCATTGGCAGAGCTGCCAACTGAATCAGAATGCCTTTTCACAAGCTCCGTATTCTCGTTTATCTGATCAATAAGCTTCTCAACCTGCAAAGACACATCTCTGCTCGTCGTCACTGCTGCTTGGCCACTTTCAACTTGCGCGTGTACAGCACTGATTTGTGAACGAATACCCGTCAAAATTTCAGATATTTCATTCGTCGCCGCTCTCGCATTATCTGCAAGCTTGCGCACCTCGCCTGATACGACAGCAAAACCTCTGCCGTGCTCGCCTGCGCGAGCTGCTTCAATCGCAGCATTAAGCGCAAGTAGATTCGTCTGCTCAGCAATCGTACTAATCGTTTCTACAATTGAGCTTACACGATCATTTTGCTCATTGAGTTCAATCATCATGTCCACGGTATGTGTAATGATAGAGCGAACACTTTCTACCTCTGACGATAACACAGCCATTTTCTCCCGATTGTTCTCCGTCAAATCTGCATTAACCGTAGAAAATTGCTTCAGCTGCTCCGTACCTTCCAAAAGCGTTTTAACCGAAGTATCAATGACCTGCGAGGATTCACTAATGTTCATAATAGTCCCTGTCTGCTTCTCGATCGCAGCCGACATTTCGGAGAACGTTGCCGTTACCTCTTTCGATATTTCTCCAGTGGAACGAACCGTCAGCTGCTGGCTGCTGCTGAACTCCGTTAATACAATAATAGAAGAGTTTAGTTTAGCGAGCAGCGCCTCTGCCATATCCTTAGAAGCTAAAGCTTCCCGCTGCTTGTCTGTTACCTGCCRCTGCAATTTGCCGCTGAAGCCGGCTGAGAATGCGAGCGCAACCGTAGCAAATAAGAGATACAAAAATAAATAAACAAGCGATTCGTTTGGGAATAGCTTAGGCTGCAGCACAGGATCAAAAAATAAATATGTGCTTACTGCGGCTCCCAAAACACCTGTCAAAATAATCGGTCTATAGTCTGCGTAAAGAGTAATGATTGYGAGGTTTACATAAACTAAAAAGTACGTGCTCACAATAGGATTCGGATCCGATACGATTAATAAAGTAACGATAATGGTCAATATAAAGGGTACAAAAAATTTAATAAATTGTGTAAAAATGCCACGGTATGTCATGAAAGTAGCTGCACCGCACAAAAATATACCGACTCCCGCAAGAAGAAGAACCATCTTTGCATCAAGCCCAATAGCAAGATCTGTAACGATCCCGAGAGCAAGCAAACTCCACAGGATTTTTATTAACAATCGATTCCGTTTGTCTAGTTCTGTTAATTCTTTTTTCATGACATTTCCGCCTTTTCTGTGTTAACTCATGTTTTCATACGTTTAAACGGTACGTCCAGTTCCTCCTGCACCGTTTGCAGCCAAAACCGCTTCTTGCGGATAGACGAGCCATTGATAACTATTTTTGTTGCGATACATCTTTTCCATATCGAACAATACGGGAATGACGTCATCTCCCTTATAGAACACCTTCTCTCCTACTTTTTCTAATGGTACTTGATATGAAATACGAAGTGCCCTCATAAATTTCGGCTCAAGCAACGAGACAAAATATTTCAGCTGCAGCTTCTCTGCTATGTAGACTGCCGACGAGAGCAAATCTGAGATATGCCTTCCTCTATAGGATCGGAGCAGTGCAATTTTGTCAATTTCAGCTACAGCGTCGCCTGCTTCAATAATTTTCGGATGCGTTTGAAACGGACCTGCATCGTTAATGGAGCTTGAAGTCAAGCAATAGGGCTTAATTTCAGATGTCCCTACATAATGTCCTTCCTCTGTCACAATGACGAATCTCTCAAGAGTGTTTTCAGAAAATTCAAGTTCAAAACCTTTCTCCATCCAGACGGTTGTCCAAATGCCGTTAAACATAGCCAGCTCCAGCTCATTCTCCACTCGTTTAAACATGATTTCTCTCCTCTATCTCTCTATTTTTGCGAGTTTCTACATAGGTGAAATAGGCAGGCAATTTTTTTATCGGAATAATTAACTCAATAATTAACCAATTTAAGAGAATAAATATATTATTTTTCAAAACTTTTCTAAAGCTACTTCTAATTTTTCATCTTACTAAATATAAACGCCCTCCTTCTCAATCTTTTTATATAAATTATTCCATGCAATCGATTTACTCAACCGTTCATATCACATAATTCCTAGCAAGTAAGTGAGAAATCGAAACAAATCGTAGCATCGTCTCCCTTTAATTGTCAATAGTTTCCTTATTGATTTGTTTCAAAACGTTTGTTTTCGTTTATATATAACTAAGAAATTCAAACAACGTTGATCAACTTGATCGACAAATACAAATCGAGGAGAGATGACAAATGTCACGAGAAAACTCTAGTAACGGCGTATTGATTGGCGCAATTGTAGGAGGTGCTATCGGTGCTATTTCAGCTCTGCTGTTCGCACCAAAAACAGGTGCAAACCTGCGGGAGGATCTCTCCAACAAGTTCAAGACGATTAGCGAAAAGACAAAGGAAATTGCCACTACGGTGGGAAATAATACAAAGGATTTAGCTGCTGCCGTCGGACAAAACACGAAGGATATAGCAACTAATATCAAAGAGGAAGCTGGCGACTTGGTAGATCACGCCAAAAAATCAAATCAGCATATTATGGATTCCATTTCCTCTGCTAAAGATGATGTCAAGGATGGACTTGCAACAACTGGGAGGTAATGAAATGAAAGACGAGCTTGAATCAACTACAAATTCAATGGCACCTACAGAAGAAGAGATGATTAAGCTTGGCGAGGATATGGAGAACATGGAAACCAATGCACAAGTCATTGAGAATGGCATGGTACCCGATCCGGTTCAATAACAATAAGGCTTATAACAAAAACCCCCTTTCCATCAAGATGGAAAGGGGGTTTTTAATATATTAAAAATTAATAAAAGTGCTTTACATTCCAAATTCAGCGCTATGATCTGCGAGCAGTACCTTCAGCTTCTCAATCGCCCGCTTTTGTATGCGAGAAACGCTCATCTGCGATACGCCAAGCTGATCGGCTATATCACGCTGAGATTGACCATTATGATAAGCAAGAATAAGTACCTTCTTCTCCTCTGCTTTCAGTTGATCCATCGCCTCCTCCAAGTCTAGACGATTATCAACATTCTGATAATCGTCCTTGTCTGAACCAATTAGATCGCCTATAGTAGCAGCGCTTTCCCCTTCGCTTGATAATGGAGTATCAAGCGATACATAATGATAGGATTCGCGGCAAGAAAGTATCTCTATCGTTTCTTCCACCGAAAGCCCCAAATGAACCGCAATTTCTTCCATTTTGGGCGAGTGGCCGAGCTCAACGGTTAAGTGATCGATGGCTTGCTGAATCAGCAAGCCTTTTTCCTTAATCCGTCTCGGCACCTGGATATACCAAGACTTGTCTCGCAAATAGTTTTTCAAATGCCCGATAATGCTCTTCATTGCATATCCCTCAAATGGGATTTCACGCGAGCTGTCATACTGCCTAAATAAACGCAGCATAGACAACTGACCGACTTGGTATAAATCCTCATAGAGATCTGGTCTGCTGCGGGACATCTTTGCAGCTGCCATCTTCACAATGGGCTCAAAATGCTGCAGCAATACGGTTGCAACTTCATTACAATTCGATTGCTGATACAATTTTATTTTTTCAATCATATGTTCTGGATCCAGGAAGGATGAATTTGCGTTCATGCCATCTCCTCTTTCCTACCAAATAGCTTGGTCAAAATTACCTCAGTGCCTCTCTCAGAAAACACTTCCACTTTATCCATCAATGCATGCATCATAAACAGCCCAAGTCCACCAGCCGTTACTTCACTTAGTTCTTTATTGTGCAGAGACTCGGTTTTACTTGCGGATGGCTCATATTTAAAGCTCGTACCCTCGTCCTTAATGCGAATAGAGAGCCCTTCTTCCTCAAGCTCAAAGCTAATATCCACTACACCAGGCTGGCTATTGCTGTATGCATGGAGTACTACGTTCGTACAAGCCTCGGTTACAGCAACCTTCATATCTTCAATTTCCTCATAGGAAAAACCTGCTTTGTTCGCAACGCCAAATAATGTAAGTCTAACAATATCAATAAATTCTGCTCTCGCCGGAATCGATAAACGAATGAATGAGTTCATAGTCGCTTCTGTCCTCTCTTCTATGTTCCTATTATAGCTTATATTTTCTTCACTTTATTCCATATCCTTATTGTGGAAATCGCACCATCATATATCGTACTTATTAAGCTAGGTTCAGATGCTGGTTTCTTCTTGCCTTCACCTTTTATCGAAGCAACTACGCTTGCTGCCGATTCCTTAGCCGCTCCAGTAAATGAGTGCAAGGCGTGACCAAGATCATTGACGGATGCGAACAACACATCGAGCGAGCTTAGCTTCGTTCGTACATCAAGTGTCATTGCATTCGTATTATGAATAGCCTCCTTCACCTCAACGCTAATTTGAGTCACTTCAGTTCGCAGCGAGCCAACGGTTTGCCTCATTTCATCAAGTGCACCTCGCAATACTTTCAACGTTTGAATTAGTGAATACAAGAGAACAAGAAAAGCAATCGCTATAACCGCAATACTGATTTGCATAAGTAGATCCATCGGTCATCACTTCCTTTTTTTCATTACATACCCGCTATTTCATTCTTTGAAACAAAAAGCGGTTTTTCTCATATAAGAGGCAGGAATATTCTATGCACTCATTCATGCTATAATAAAGGGAGACTGTTACTAGAATTCTTTCATATAAAGGAGTTTATTCTATTGGGTAATTTACGTTTCAAAATCCGCTCAAAGATTTTACTCGGCTATTTTCTGATCATACTCTGCTTAGGCGTTTCTATCCTTGTCGTCAGCGAGAGAATATCATCCTTACAAACAGAAATTGAGTCAATTACAAGTCGAGACATCGAAGTGCATAATTTGATTACCAGTATTCGCTATAATGTCGTAAGCATGGAGACTAGCCAGCGCGGTTATGTGATTACGGGCAATGACCTTTATTTAGAGCCCTATATTCGTGGAAAAAGCGAATGGGAAGCCAACTATAACGCACTGTACCAGTATTTATCCGACAATCCAACTACACTCAAAACTATGGAAGAAATAAAACTGACCATACAAAATTGGATCGAAATTGCCGGTGAGCCTACTCTAACCATGCGCAAAAATAACGATACGCAAGGTATTATTGATTTCTATAATGACGATATTGGAAAAGACCAAATTGATTCTCTTCGGATACAGTTAGAAACCTTGCGACAAAATGAAATCACTTCAACGAAAGAGCATATTGCTGAATTGGAAAATCGAAATGACATACTCATTATTAGCTTGTATCTCATGCTGCTTATTGTGTCAGTTATTGCTTTCATCATCGTTTCATTTGTTTCCGGCGCAATCGTTAAAACGATCCAACAGGTTGTGAAGACGATAAACGATATCGCATCCTCCGGAGGGGATTTATCCACTCGTATTAAAGTAAATACAAGAGATGAAATTAAAGATCTCGCTGAAGCTACCAATAGTTTGCTTGATAATATAAACGACCAAGATTGGATCAAAACAAAAGTTGCCGAGGTGGCAACGATGAATCAAGGCATTAATGATACATCAACGCTAGCAGATTCTTTTCTCACGAAGCTTGCTCCAATTCTAGGTGCAGCCTATGGCTTATTTTATCTCCGCCAAGGTGCAGGCGAGCAGCAGAGACTTGTGAAAATGGCTTCCTATGCAGCCCATGGCGATCAGTCAGGACTAGAAAGCTTCCGATTGGGCGAAGGCCTTATCGGTCAAGCGGCAGTGGAGAAACGTACGTTTTTGTTGAACACGGCTCCAGAGCATCGAATTAACTTAACCTCKGGTCTTGGAACGCTTCAGCCTAAGAGCATCCTAATCGTGCCTTTCGAGTATGAAGGCAAAGTAGTAGCTGTCGTTGAATTTGCTTCCACCGAGTCGTTCACTTCTCAGCACCTAAAGCTGCTTGAGCAAATCGATACTCATTTTGGCGTTGCGATTAACAGCGTTGTTGGCCGAATGGAAATCGAGAGGCTGCTTAGCGAATCGCAAGTGATGACGGAGGAGCTTCAAACGCAAACCGAGGAGCTGCAGACACAGTCTGAAGAGCTTCAGATGCAGCAAGAGGAAATGCGCATGACTACTGAGCATCTAGAGGAACAGAATCTATTTGCCGAACAGAAAACAAAGGAATTGGAAAAAGCAAAAGAAGAGCTCGAGGCCTATTCGGAGCAGCTTAAACAAAGCTCGCAGTACAAATCCAATTTTTTGGCTAATATGTCGCATGAGCTTCGTACTCCATTAAACAGCATCTTAATTCTCTCTCAGCTCCTTGCGGAAAATGAGAACCATACGCTTAATTCGGATGAAGAAGGGTATGCTAAAGTCATTAATACATCCGGTAAAGATCTATTAACGCTAATAGATGACATTCTTGATTTGTCTAAAGTCGAAGCCGGAAAACTCATCTTGACGATGGATGAAGTAAACGTAAGTGAAATTCCTGAACATATGAAGCTGCTATTCCAACCTGTCGCTGAGCAGAAAGAAATAGCTTTCCATATTAACGTCAATGCTAATGTCCCTCAATTGCTTTATACAGATGGTCAGCGGCTGCAGCAAATTTTGAAAAATCTACTGTCCAATGCTTTTAAATTTACGGAAAAAGGATCAGTTACTCTCGACATCCAGAAGGCTGGCTCACATGAAGTACAAAAACTTGTACCAGCACATATAAATAAAGACGTTTTGGCCATATCTGTAACCGACACCGGAATAGGCATTCCACTGGATAAACAGCAGCTAATATTTGAAGCGTTCCAGCAGGTCGATGGCGAAACGAATCGTCAATATGGCGGAACAGGATTAGGTTTATCCATTTGCAATGAATTTACTAAGCTTCTGGGCGGCAGTATCGTCCTTGAAAGCTCGCCAAAAAAAGGGAGTACTTTTACTCTCTATGTACCAAGTCTGCCTGATATGGAGAAAGAACAGCTTGTATCCCTTAATCAAGAGGTCGCAGCAGCTTCAGAAACTGTGGTCATCGATGCCTCACCTGATATTGCCGATGATCATAACATTTCTGACTTATCGGAAGATGAATGCACTCTATTTAAAGGGAAAAAGGTACTGCTCGTCGAGGATGATTCCCGTAATGTATTCGCTCTCGTCAAAGCGCTTGAGAACAAAGCATTTAACGTAACCGTGGCAAGCAATGGTAGACAATGCTTGGACATTATAAAAGAACAATCCGACTTCGATATTGTGCTCATGGACATTATGATGCCAATTATGGATGGCTTTGAAACGATGAAAATCATACGTCAGGATACCAAAATGAAGGATACGCCAATTATTGCGCTTACGGCGAAAGCGATGAAAAGCGATCGCGACAAATGTTTGGAAGCCGGTGCTTCCGATTATATTAGCAAACCTCTAAATATGGACCAGCTTTTCTCGCTGATGCGGGTATGGTTGACGAAGCAGGTGGGCAATTGACCAGTCAAGGAAATGAAGAAGCTGTAGATTATAATGAATTAACGCTCGATGATCTGGAACGAATCGAAATCGATTTGTTATTGGACGGTATTTACCGCGTCTATGGTTATGACTTCCGCAATTACTTGCGTTCATCGCTTCGCAGACGCATTACGCATCGAATGAATCTTGAAGGCTTGCCCACGATCACCTCTCTCCTTGAGAAGGTGCTCCATGAGCCTGGATTTATTCATATATTGCTTAATGATTTCTCCATACGAGTAACGGAAATGTTCCGTGATCCAAATTTCTTTGCTGCGTTCCGCAAGGATGTTATTCCTTTTCTTAGGAACCTTCCTGAAATTCGCATTTGGCATGCGGGCTGTGCGACTGGAGAAGAGGTTTATTCGATGGCTATCCTGCTCCAAGAGGAGGGCTTGCTGGATAAAGCGAAGATTTATGCAACGGATATGAATGAGCATGTTATCGAGAGTGCAAAACAAGGGAAGTTCCCGCTCAAACGAATGCAAGGATTCACCAAAAATTACTTGCAGGCTGGCGGTACAAAAGAATTTTCCTCTTATTATACGACTGATTATGAGCATGCCTTATTCCATCCTTATATCAAAGAAAATATGATGTTTGCCCAGCATAACTTGGCAACGGATCGTTCTTTCAATGAGTTTCATGTTATTTTGTGCCGGAACGTTCTCATTTATTTTGACCCGGATCTGCAAAGCCGTGTTCATTCTTTGTTTTTTGAAAGCCTCGCTCTACAAGGCTTCTTGGCACTAGGCAATATGGAATCATTAATCTCGGTTCATAAAATCAAATACGAGGATTTTAATCAGTCAGAACGAATTTTCCGCAAAATAAGTAATTAGCTAAAGCTGCTTCACTAACGAAACAAATAAGAGCCAAAATCCTATCCTAAGGATTTTGGCTCTTTCCGTTTTAACGTATGGATGATCTCGTTTGTCTCCTATCGGCTAATCGAAACCGAACCTGCTGCTTTAATCGAGGCGCTAATCGTTAATTTTTTCGCTAGGCATTGAAGCTCCTCCGCCGTTCCCTCGAATGGCTTGAGAGCAAGGCATAATTGCAATAAAGCAGCTTTTGCTGCCTCTTCAGCGAGATATGCATCTTGCAAAATAAAGTGAGCAACCTGATAGGCGTATGGCTCAACTCCTTTTAATTGCTGGAGCTTGCAAGGTGTTAGAATGGCTCTGCTCATAACATTTCCTCATCCATTTATTTTTCCGACAATTTCCATATTATTTAAATGTAAATTCTCCTTTAATTCTTCTGGTGTTTGCTTGCCATTGCCGATTTCAACAACACGGCCAGTATAGAGCAACTCCCCTGTTGCAAGATCGAGCACAGATGCTCCGGCAACATCTGCATGTTGAGTCATAACGTATACACGATTTGAGTTAATCAACAGAAATTTGATCTCGTCTACGTTCAACTGCTCTGCGGATAATTTGGCATAAGCTTGCTCGAATTTATTAGTTGATAAATGATACCGCGATAAGGTGATGTGTTCAGGTCCACTTTTTGCTACATAATACTCATCGCCTTGCAGGCTCGTCCACGCTTCCTTAATCACTAAATTAGTCAATTCAGTCATTAAGCCCGTACGGTAGGAATAGGCAAAATATTTCTCGCTTAGCGTTTCTGGTACCTTGTTCGCTTCTCGATCTTCTTGGCTAATTTTCTCTTCCCTTACAATAAAGATTATTTTCTCGAAAGGAGAACTGTATTGGCCACTTGAATCCCCCATATGCCCAATTTGGATTTGAACATCTTTTTTATTACTTGTGGACTTGATGCCCAGTGACTCGATGTTCGTATTACGCAGCAGCTTCCCGCTTTTCATATCGATGACAAATATCTCGTACCTGCTGCTCTCATTGTCGTAATCATATGTACTGACGAGCAAATGAATCTCTTCATCTACCTTTTGAACATCCACTAAATTCATATAATTATTGCTGAAATTGTTCACTCTTGTCGTTTTCACAGCTTTCGGCAGCTCATAAGTCACTTTAAGTTTCGATACTTTGTCTGTTGATTCTTCAAGCAGCTGCAGCTGAAATACCGCAATTGCGGCTTCTGAGCCCTTTTTTTCTGCTTTAACTTCTGCATAGACAATCCACTCCTCGTCTCTGTAAAAGCCTTGTGCATTAAGTTTACCCCGCATAAATGACTTATGATCTTTTATCATTTGCTTAATGTCAGGCTGCTTATAGAACCATGAGTCTCCGCTAAGCACATTTTTACGCATATTTTCGTTCGACCTGTAATATTCGCTTCCTTTGAAATTAATATTTAGAGCTTCGGAGCGTCTCTCTAAATATTGAGAGCCTGATAATTCGATAACAGCGCCTTCCTTGGCATCGCCTTGTATCGTTTCCAGCTTATAATCAGGCAAGAAATCTAATCTGCCATATGAATAATAAGTGGCTATTCCGCTTACAACGAGCACAACCATTAAGATCGATAACCAATAACGTCTCATGAACATTCTCCTTACACCGTAATCTTTTTGGCCATCAGCCGCATGCCGAGCCACACCGAAATGCCGAGCACAAGAATGCACAGGGTTAGCCCAAGCGCAAATATTTCATAGGGATACAAATAACTATAGTACTGATCCATATACAAAAATAAAAATGGAGCTGCCACAACGAACACACAACCGGCCAAATAAAGCACGCCATATAAAATGCCTAAACGGCGATAGCTTCGCTCCAGCAAAATGGCAGTAAACACAGCGACTACAACGATGGCTCCAAAGCCGTATAAATAAACAAACTGTTCAAACTGCTGCGGAATAAGCCATACAAGTGCTTGATTGCTGATGATCGCTTCAACGATATGGGAGTCTATTCGCTGATCAGCCGGAACGATGAGGTTGAATACGATATGCTGAATCGGGAGCAATAGTAATTGTAACGAAATAAACGCAAGAACGAACAGGAGAAATGCCGATATTTTGGCTAAATAAAGATTCCTTCTAGCCGTTGGCAGCATAAGCAATCGATATACAAAAGTAGAACGGCCAAACCAATCACGGTACCAGATAACAAAAACATATAAGGCAAGTACACCTATACTAAGGAACATCGGCAAAATATAACCCATCTGCGAGCTGAAAATGGCCCATTCAAACGATAAATATTGAGGAGAAAAACCACCCAGGAGACTTTTGTCTACGGTCTCTAACAACAGCTTTTCTCGAAATGACAATTCTTTGGTCGTCGCCCAAATGAGCGAAGCAAATTGGGTAATCGCAACAATTGCCATTAGAATAGCGAGCACCCAGCGGAAACGATGTACTTCCATATGAACAAGCTTCAAATAACGGTTCATCCTCGGTACACCTCTCTCATCACATCAATGACTGATTTCCCTTGCTCGCTGCGCATTTCTTCGCAGTAGAACGATTTGTTTATTTTACCGTTCTGCAATAAAATAGCTTTATCAATGAGCTGCTCCATCTCTCCGATTTCATGCGTTGTGAGCAAAACGCCACGCCCCTCAATCAATTCACTCGTAAACACGTCCACTATCGTTTCTCTGCTGAACAAGTCAATGCCGGAAAACGGTTCGTCCATTAAGATATAATCAGCATCTTGTCCCAATCCCAGCATGAGATTGAATTTAGCGGCAGTTCCTTTCGACAGGTTCCCGATTTTTTCCGGATACTCCAGCTTAAAAAACTGCATGAGCTCACTTGCGCGTTTTGGATTCCAGCTTTCATAAAAGTCAGCCATAAACCTGATCGCTTCGGATATTTTCATGCTGGTTGGCATCGTCAAATGATCGGGCACGAACGCTATTTTCTCATACAAGCTTGGACTTAAAAGTTGTTCATCAATAAGGATCGAGCCTGCCGATATTGGAGTCAGTCCCATGATTGCCTTCAGAATCGTTGACTTACCGGCTCCATTCACGCCGATAAGGCAAGCGATTTCTCCCTTTTGCACGGTAAAAGAAACGCCATTCAGAACATCGCGGCGTCGATACCGCTTATGCATGTCTTTTACCTCAATCATGCTCCGGCTCACCTTCCTCATATTTGTTTTTAACCAGCTGCAGCAGCTCTTCGATAGGTACATCAATTTTGCGCACCGACGCCACAAAAGCACCTACCGCCTCGCCAATGAGCTCCGATCTTATTTGATTCAGCAGTTCTTTATCATTCGTAATTCGGCTAGGTGAGTTTCCTTCCGTAATAATCAATTGCTGCTCCTCCATTTCCTTATACGCTTTCTGTACCGTATTGGGATTAATTTTCATAAGCGTGCCCAGCTCCCTTCTCGAGGGAGTTTCCTGGCCAGCGGCAAGCTTGYCCGTTGCGATTCGTTCTTTAAAATGACGGACCACCTGCAAATAAACAGGGTCCCGATTATTGAACGCAACTTCCGTCCAGCCTTCAATCGTGTTCATAGTCATACCTCACATTCATCGCAAATGTGTATTACGCGCATAATACACTTCATAAGCGTATTATGCATGTAATACACTTGGAAGTCAATGGGAAATTATCCAGCAGCTCTAGATCAGAATCAAAAAAAAAAGCGGTGCAGGAAATATTCCTGCACCGCTTTTTTTATGTTTTTGTAACCTTAATCACACTAAGCCTCTGCTGCTGCATCCAAATATTTGGTTAGGACGACTTCCGTTCCATTCTCCAATGGATGAACCTCTACCTCGTCCATCAGCGCCTGCATTAAATAAATGCCTAGGCCTCCGACCCGAAGCCCGCTAACGTCGGCTTCAGGGAGCGGAGCTGCTTTATCGAGTGCATCCGATAAAGGGAAAGCTGATCCACTGTTCTTTACTTTGATCGTTAATCCCGTTTCAGTTGGTTCAAAGGAAACGTCGATAACCTCTTGCTCGGAGTTCTGAACGCCATGAATAACTGCGTTGTTGCAGGCTTCAGAAACAGCCACCTTCATATCTTCCATTTCTTCATATGCATAACTCATCTTTGAGGCAATTCCGAATAGACAGATTCTGACCAGATCGATATAGTCCGCATGGGCCGGTATTTGTAAACGAATGGCATTCATGCTTGGGCCTCTGTCCCTTCTATTAAATATCTGGAAATGCCTGTGATGTCAAACAGACGCTTAACCGCGGAAGGAATATCCCGCACGAAAAACGGTGCTTTTAGCTCATCACGAAGTTTTAGCACCGAAACGATAATGCCGATTCCGGTACTGTCGATATATTTTAAATGTTTAAGATTTAGAATCAATGCTTTATCTTCGCGGTTCATAACCGGCTCCAGAGCTGCCCGCAGCTGCGGCACTACAGATAAGTCCAACTCTCCGCTTACATGAAGAATAATTTGATTTTGTGTCTCTTCTTGCTTGACTTGAAATTGCTCAGCTTTCATTCCATTCACTCCGCTCACTTTTGTTTAATAAATAGTATCAAGATCCTTCTCCTTGTACAAGCTGTACAAGCGATTTATTACATAGAGAAGCTGTGGAAGTAATGAATGGACGTCAGCTTCTGCGTATCCGCATCAATGAAAAGCTTTAATAAGGCTTCATCTCGCTCGAATACGATACCGTCCTCCGTCACATAATCGGGTTCCCCTAACGCATCCTTTACAGCATCTACTGTCGCTGCAACTTCACTTCCATCAATCAGCAGCGTTTTGGTATTCTCCGCCATTTCAACAGATTGTATGAACTCACCACTAAAGATGACATTCATATTCGGGTATTCATAGGTGATCAGATCGGTTAAATCCGGGTCCGCCGTTTTGCTTTTTGGTTTACCCAGCTTCTGAATCACAAGGCTTGGATCATCATAAAGCGTGATGCCGTTAACCGTTTGAAGCGTAAATTTTGGTTTTTTTGCCTTCACAACCGGTGTTGATTCTGCTGCATAGGTAACTTCCGTTACAGTAGAGGGAGATGCAGAAGCGATTACAATTTCATGAGTTGCTTCCTCAGCCTTTATCGCCTTCACTGGGCTTGAAGCCGTCACTGGCGAATATGTTGCGGTGACCTGTCCAATATCTCCCGTGTATGCGAATATACCTCCGATTAAACAACCAATAAGAATAAACGTCCTCATAATTATCTCCCTCCTATGCGGGATTGTCGAGCTTCCTTTTGCTTATACTTACATATAAACCGTTCGGATTGCTTTGAAACAGGTTAAACATTTATTTTTAAAATATAATGATATCTCCAAGCCGGAAATTTATTTGGTTTCAATCATGACTAAGCATATATCGTCCTTCTGGCTGACACTCGCATGCTCCGATAAAAACGCACTGACCATTTCCGCATGCTCACTCGCATCTTTTTTCACTAGCTGTTCGACAAGCATATTAAGCTTATCCTCTTCTTTATCTCCAAGAGATTCACTTAATCCATCCGTATAAAGAACGATCTTCATATGATCCTCGTAAGAGATGCTGCCCTTTTGGATGTCGATATTTTCAAACAACCCAATCGCACAGCAGCCTGCAGTCAACAAGGTTGTCTCATCGCCAATTAGCACTTTTCCCGGAGGATGTCCGGCATTTACATATTCAATGACCCGCTTATTCGTATCCAGCACTAAATAAATGGCGGTAAAATAATAATTAAGCAGTTCTTCCTTCTTATACAGCTGGTTCATGTACCGATTCAGCTCGCGCATAACAAGACTTGGATCGGTAATATGCGTAATTGTATCCTTAAGAACCGAGGAGATATACATGCAAACCAGTGAAGAAGAAATGCCATGTCCCATCATATCCAGCAAAATAACGCCGTAACGATTCTCATCAATCGGATACCATGCGTAAAAATCGCCCGCAAGCTCCGAAGAAGGCTGATATACAGCGCTTATCGCCACATGATCATCGTTGATCGGCTGGCTTAATACATTTCTTTGCACCTTTTTGGCTAGCTCCAGCTTTGCTTTAATCTGCCTGTCTCTTTCTTTGTGCCAATCAATTTCTCGCTTGAGCCTTAAAGCAGATCGAATCCTTGCGAGCAGCTCCATCTTGTTGATCGGCTTCATCACGTAATCACTGGCACCGGCATCAAGCGCTTCCGCCATCTTGCTGGAATCGCCAAGCGCAGTAACAAAAATGATCGGAACATCCTTATAGCGCTCCACCTGCAATATTCGTTTGCAAGCTTCTAAGCCATCAATCTCCGGCATCATCATATCCATCAAAATCAAATCTACGTTTGATTCAGTCGATAGCGTACAATCAATGTCCAGCATCGTATAAAGCTCTTTTGCCGAGGACGCGATTTTCAAATTTTTATAACCTTCTTTATTTAAAATAGCTTTAATAATAATCTGGTTAGTAGCATTATCATCTACAATTATAATACTCATATGCAGGCTCCTTTAGCTCCAATAACTACTACTTATATTCTGAGCGTAAGCGGTAGTAGAGTCAAATTTTTATAAGTAAAATTACCAAGCAGCATATTAACTTATAAGCTTACTTATAAAATTGAAACTTAGCTTTCTAATAAAGGGCCTACCCTCGCGGATAGGCCCTGATTGAATTCTTGGTAGTTGTGGAGTCGGATGTTAACCCATGTATTGAGGGTAGTAGTATACGGCAGGGTCAAATTCTTCACCTGTATATTCTTTACCGCCCCATGCGATGACCAAGATTTTATCCTGATCCATCTCGCGCTCAAGACGCTGTGACTCTTGCTCCGAAATACCAAGTGATCTCATCTTCGCCCGCAGCTCATCTCCGGTCGAACGGAAAATGTTTGCGATCGCCGATCCTAGACCTTCCTCGGAAATGCCGATTTTCTCAGCGTCCGTGTTGTCAGCAATACGATTTGTCCGGTCCTTGTCATGCGTCAGTACAAAAATTTTGTCCTTCGCATAACCTTCCGTTTGAAATTTATAAACCTGCTCTTGCACCTCGACAGCGTTGTTTACCGTGTGTACCTTCGTATTGGATAAGTGATTCATAATAAATTCCTCCTCCGTTTTTGTTTGGAATCGTTTTGTTTAGATTAGTGTTGTTTTACTTTGTTAGATGAAGTTAACTGACTCGTCTTCTACCAACGATGAGAGAAACAATAAAGAGAATAACGAATACGACGAATAATATTTTTGCTATCCCGGCTAATGCGGAGGCAATGCCTAGAAATCCGAAAATGCCTGCGACAATGGCAAAAATGAAAAATAATAATGCCCATCCTAACATCGGAATCATCCTTCCTTTGAAGCTGTTTTTGTTGATTGGTTAATTTGTTAACTTGTCATGTTATTAACCAGCCTATTGACCTTTGAAACAACCCATTCTCAGACTTCCGTATTGAAAATAGGGCTATTAATGAAGAAATAAATAATCCGTTTTTTCAAATGTTTCAGAAGCTCTGGAATAGGTTAAGAGACTACACCAAAACAAATCGATAATAGAAAAGGCTGGTGATGATCGATGGAAAAGCAGCGTATACACGTTAATGGCATCGATTTAGTCTATGAAGAATGTGGCAGTAGTAAAGGAGACGTCATTGTATTGCTCCACGGCTTTTGCGGCTCATCTCAATACTGGCAAAAAATCTGTCCTGTATTAGGTGATCAATATCGCGTCATCATCCCTGATCTCCGCGGTCACGGCGGTTCATCTGCTCCTGAGGGCCCGTATACRATGGAGACTATGGCCGAGGATATTGCAGCACTTTTGGAAGCACTTGCAATTGAGAAGGTTGTTATGTTCGGTCATTCCTTGGGCGGTTATGTAACAGCTGCCTTTGCAGAAAAATATCCGGACAAGCTCGCAGGTTTTGCCCTTATCCATTCGACTGTGCTTCCCGACTCCGAGGTAACAAAGGAGAAACGTGATACAGATATTGAAGCGATTCACGAAAAAGGCATTTCAAAATACTTGTACAGTATCATTCCTAATCTATTTACCGATGATAAAGTCGGAGAAATGCGCGACGAGGTCAATCAGCTAATTGGAGTAGGTCAGGAGATGGAGGCACACGCTGCTATCGCTACATTAGAGGGGATGAAGATGCGTCCCGACCGCAGCCATGTGCTGGCAGAAGCCAAATACCCTATTTTGCTAGTAGCAGGCGCAGAGGATGGTGTCATTAAACCTAATGATACGTTCACGGTTACGAGTCTGGATCAACCAGAAACGACGTTCAAATACCCTCATATTCTGGAGACTACTTTTGAAAATGTCGGACATATGAGTCTTATGGAAGTATCCGATCAGCTAGCGAGAGTGATGTCGACGTATTTGAAAACGCTATTAGAGCGTGAGAAAACGAGAACTGAAGCAAAAACGGAAAATGCCGCAAGCAGCTAAGTTATCTTTTTTCACTACAAACTGTTTCATATCATGCTGAGCGGGGTAAATAAGAATAAGCAGGTAACCCCCTATCTACCTGCTACAAAATAACTGGAGGTGCTAGTTACTATGAGTAGTACGAATACTTCTTATCGAACGGGAGAAATTGTTAAGCATGCTGGGAACTACATTTCAGAGTCAGGCAAGAAAGATAAGCTCCAAAAGGGAGAAAAATTCCCTGCTTGTCCTATTAGCGGTAATGAAACAACTTGGAGTAATGCCGATTAGCGCAAAATAAACGTATGGAACCATATTGAAGGGCTGTCTCAGAAGTAGATCTTCTACTTTTGGGGCAGCCCTTCTAGCATTTTAAATTTACGCTTACGCACTTGTATACTTGTATGGTAGTATGGTAGTGTGAAGATGAAAGGAATGAGCCGATGGATTATCAAGTACGTCAACAGCCCCTATCCACTAGAGACTCCGTTTATATGCAGCTAAGAGAACAGATTTTGAAGCTGGAACTGCCGCCTGGAACAGCTCTTTCAGAGAATGAGACTTCCATTTTGTTCAAGGTCAGCCGTACTCCCGTTAGGGAAAGCTTCCTTAGACTCGCTCAAGAGGGTCTTGTTCAAGTGCTTCCACAGCGGGGAACACTCGTTTCATTAATCGACACTGCACTCGTAGAGGAAGCAAGATTTATGCGAGAGCATCTAGAGAGGGCTGTCATTCGGTTAGCGTGCAGCCATTTTCCTGCGCCCTACCTTCTCAAGCTTCAGAACAACCTTCACCTTCAGCAGGAAAGCATTCACAACAAAGATAACCAAAGTATGTTTTCGCTTGACGAAGCTTTTCATCGCATCTTATTTGAAGGCTGCAGCAAGAGCAACACCTGGTCGAATATGCAGCAAATGAATGGGCATCTCAATCGAAGCCGTATGCTGCGTCTGGTGGATGATCTCCACTGGGAAAATCTTTATGCGCAGCATCGCATGATGGCAGAAGCTGTAGAAGCTCAAGATGCGGATACTGCTGATCGGCTCATGACGGAGCATCTTACTCAGAACATATCCGATCAGGCCGTGCTTAAGGAAAAGTATCCTCATTACTACAAATAAAACGGGAGGATTGATACGCATGAAAATGACTTTTAGATGGTTTGGAGAAGGCAACGATACGGTTCCCCTTAGCTATATTAAACAAATTCCCGGTACAGACGGTATCGTCTGGTCGCTTCATGATGTTGCGGCAGGAGAGGAATGGCCGCTGGAGCGAATTTTGGAGGTAAAGCAGCAAGCAGAGCAATACGGTTTGCATATCGATGTCGTCGAAAGCGTTAACGTACACGAGGACATTAAGCTTGGTTTGCCGTCGCGTGATTTATACATAGACAATTATAAGAAAACAATTGAGAAGCTAGGCAGCGTTGGCGTTAAAGTTATTTGCTATAACTTCATGCCCATCTTCGATTGGCTGCGCACCGACTTGCACAAGCCGATGGGCAATGGTGCAACCGCTTTATTTTATGAAAATAGCCGAATAGCTGATGCCGATCCATTCCAATTTGTTGAAGAAATTAACGCGAACTCAGCGCTAACTATGCCGGGTTGGGAGCCTGAGCGGCTTCAGCATTTGACGAAGCTGTTTGAGGCTTATCAAGGCGTGACCGAAGAGCATCTATGGGAAAATCTTCGTTACTTCTTAAATGAAATTATACCTGTGGCAGCACGCAACGGCATTCGAATGGCCATTCATCCGGATGATCCGCCATGGTCTGTGTTCGGATTGCCGCGCATTATGACAGGACAGGAAAACTTCAGAACTTTCCTTAAGCTTTATGATAGTCCGTTTAACGGAATCACGCTTTGCAGCGGCTCGCTCGGCGCAAATCCTAGCAATGATATTATTTCTATGATTCATGAGTTTGCAGATCGTATCCCATTCGCCCATATCCGCAACGTCCGCGTGTATGAGAACGGAGACTTTATCGAGACGTCTCACCGTACAGAAGATGGAACCGTTGATATCGCCGGCATTGTGAGAGCTTATCACGAGGTGGGCTACACAGGATATGCAAGGCCTGATCATGGTCGTCATATTTTTGATGAGCAGTGCAGACCGGGATATGGCCTATACGATCGCGCGCTCGGCATTATGTATTTATGGGGGCTTTGGGACGCGTATCGGCTTGCAGCCGCTTCGACTGCAGGTTTGGAGGGCAAATCATGACACAGCTGCCTAAGCATGAGTCATTTGAAGGCAAGGTCGCTGTCATCACTGGCGGTGCTGGCGTACTATGCCGAGTCATGGCGCTTGAGCTTGCTAGACAAGGCGCCAAAATCGCTATTCTCAATCGTACCGCTGAGAAAGGGATTGCCGTAGCTGAGGAGATACAGGCTGCTGGCGGGATCGCCATCGCTGTCGCATGTGACGTCACCAACGCTGAAAGCACAAAAGCAGCAGCAGCGGCTGTGCTCGATAAGCTTGGTCCATGCGATATATTAATTAATGGTGCAGGCGGCAATCATCCTAGCGCGAATACGACGAACGAGACCTTTAAGCCAGAGCATCTTCACGCAGAAAATACAACGACGCTGTTTAATTTGAGCATTGAAGGATTCCGCAGCGTCATGGATCTCAACTTTATCGGCACACTTATTCCAACGCAAATCTTTACAGAGCAAATGCTTGGCCGTCAGGGCGCAACGATCATAAATATTTCATCGATGAGCGCTCCATCGCCGATGACCAAGGTACCCGCCTATAGTGCAGCCAAAGCAGCTATCGTCAATTTCACGCAGTGGCTGGCCGTTCATCTAGCTGAATCCGGCATTCGAGTTAACGCTATTGCTCCTGGGTTTTTCCTGACTGAGCAAAACAGAAAGCTGCTATTGGACGAGGATGGTCATTTAACCGAACGCTCGGGCAAAATTATTTCCCATACTCCGATGCGCCGTTTCGGCAAACCCGAAGATTTGCTGGGCACTCTATTATGGCTCGCTGACGAGACAACGGCAGGTTTTGTCACTGGTACAACGATTCCAGTTGATGGCGGTTTTTTAGCGTATTCAGGTGTTTAGTTTTTCATAAAAAAATAGCAGGCTGCCTAATGGACTTATCGTCTGGGGCAGCCTGTTAATCTTTCTCCATACATTTGCTTAGAAAATTCAGCTTAATCAAGGGTATATTCAAGCGCTGGCATAAGCAAGGTCAAAAGCTGCTGCTGCTGTAAAATCCAGCTCCGTAAGGCCGCCATCATGCCATGTCGTCATTCGGAGCGTTACCATTTTATAATCGATAGCTATGAATGGATGGTGGTTCAGACGCTCGGATGCTTGCGCTACCTCGTTTACGAAAGCGATAGCGCTTGGAAAAGATTTAAAGCGATATTTTTTGATTATCCATTTACCATCCTCCCGCTTCCATCCTTCACATGCCGCCAAGCTTTTTTCGATTTCGGGCTCCGTTAGCTTCATACATTCCCCACCTTCGTTTCATTATGGCCTTACTCCTTTGTAAGGCCTATCTTATTTCATCATGTTATAGCAAGGAAAAGGATTGAACAAGTTTGGCCACACGAATTAATGAACATATTGCACTTGCGAACCCCTGCTATTAATTTGAGAGAGCTGCAGCAAGAAAAACGCCGCCCAGGGAGCTGGACAGCGTTATTTATTAAGGCTTATGCTGTTAATTGGATGAACAATACTTGTGCCCCTTAACACTACAGCTTTGGGCAGTTGGTGCAGTATTCTTTGTCGCTTGTGACCTCATAATAGAAGCAGCAGGTTTTGCGAACCCGCATAGGTGTATTAGAAACGGATGAGCAGGTCGGTTCGATATAAAAGCGGCTTAGCGGATTTTGTTTTTCCCCAAATAAAGCACCAGGAGCCTGATGAATCACATACTGAAAGTCTGCTCGGGCTCGGGATTGCTCTTGCTGTTCACCCGTTAATCCGATTCGTTTCTCGTAGAGCGAGAATATACGAACCGCAACATTTTCCCATAATATCGGTTTTGGCACGTTCGCTGCTCTAGACATGACCGCAACTAATTTTCCTAAATTCTCAGCAAAAAGAGCTTGCATAACTGTATTGCGCCAAACATGCCGCTCGCTGGCTTCAGGCATTGCAGCATCACTATCGGCAAGACTGACATGCTCCAGCCAAGAGTGGCCCGGTGACGATCCAAGAATACAATTACTTGCAGATAAATTCAGTCCCTTGTTGTAAACTGTCATGGCGTACAGCAGCGGTGCTGTAGTTAAGAAGGCATACCTTTTAAAAAACTGCGATGCTGTGACCATCCTCGATGGGGAGTGTAGAATGACGGTCAGCCTGTCCAAATAGTCGGAGCACATCTCCATGTCGAGCAAATCCAAAGCCCTCACCGATCCGACGGAGCGGGTTCCATCATATTCACACAAGCCAAAATGTTGGCTCAAATAATCCCTCTCATTCTGCGCGAGCTGCGACTGCTTGTTCATACACAATCCCCCTCTGGCATTTTCGTTCAAAAAGGTTTTAATTGAGCGCCTCCGCGATCTGATCAACAATCAAATTGATGGCAATCGGTCCATAATAACCAATCCACTGCGCTGTGTTTTCCTCATATACCCGATTTTCCTTAACCGCACTCATGCTTTTCCAGATCGATGTGTTCTGAAATTCAGTCGTTAGCTCCAAATTCGTTTCATCCTGAAGTAAAAATAAATGATCGGCAGCCAGCTCTGGGATAACTTCAAGAGAAATCATCATGCTTGAATCCTTGCTGTTAACTGCCATTTTAGGTGGAGTCAGACCTAGATCGTCATACAAAATCTGTGAAGTTCGATGGGATGTCGTTTGGAGACGAATCATTTCATCTCTAGGCCTAATCAAGGCAACCGTTTGTCCCTTCATTTTATCTGCCAATGCTGCTTTCAGATCGCTTATCTTTTGCTTGTAACCATCAACCAGCGCCTGCGCCTCTTGCGGCTTATTCAAGATTTGCCCAAATTTCAAAAGTACGGTCCGCCAGTCCTCATTGCGCTCTAGTGTGATCGTCGGTGCGATTTTAAGTAAATCTTCGTAAATATCATCATGGAATTCTGTTGCAATGATGAGATCCGGCTCTATCGCAATGATTCCTTCCAAATTCGGTTCTACATACGTCCCAAGTAACGGGATATTGCCCATCTTATCGCCCAGATAGGGAGGAAGTCCGTTGTCGGTTTCGGCTATTACGCTGCCCGCCGGCTGAAAGCCCAGCGCCAGCATTTGATCCGCGTACTGGACGTCCAACACGACAATTTTCTTAGGTACGCTCTCGAGTGTTAATTCACCCTTCAAATGTTTGATCGTGACTGGTGCTGCAAGGGCCGGTTCTGTTACGGAGCCGCTGTTAGCGGACTCACCATTTTGGGCTTGAGGCTGATTTGTCGTTCCTCCCCCAGCATTGCTGCTGCCATTGTTTGAACTGTCTGAGCATGCGCCCAGAATCATAACCAAACTTACTAACAGGCTAATGGTCCAAATCCATTTGATTTTTGAATACATATGTATAATCTCTCCCCTTTTTCTTGTTGAGAATGACAATCATCTTCACTTACAACACTATAACGACTCCCTCTGTTATCTTCAATGGATATTTGCGCCACTGCCCATGGATTGTGGCGACAAAAAAACACCGTTGCTCGAATACGTTGATTCGGATGCAACCGTGTTTATATAAGAAATGGAAATCGAAGCGCTAGTCATGCTTCACTATTTTAATTATTTGGCGTTTAAGAAAACCTCCGCCACTTGATCGACCACCTGGTTCATCGCGATTGGGCCGTAATAGGCAATCCATATGCTCGATTTGGCGTGGTAAACATGCTGCTGCTGCACGGCACGAAGGTTTTTCCATGTCGCAGTGGTCTGAAGCTCTTCCGACCAAGCTTTATATTTGTTGTCGGTCAATACGAAATAATGGTCAACATCCAGCTCCGGCAGCCCTTCCAAAGCTATTAAAGAGCTGGTCCTTTTGCGGTCAACCGCTAGCTTCGGCGGTTGAAGCCCCAGATCGCTGTATAGAATGGCTGCCGTACGATGAGCGCTTGTGTGCAGCCTAATGATATTATCCCGTGGACGAATCATCATAACTGACTGCCCATGCAGCTTGTTTGCCAGTGCCGATTTCAGCCCGCTTATTTTGTGCTTATACTGCTGTAAGACCTGCTCTGCCTCAAGCTTCTTGCCCGTTATTCGTCCGATGGTTCGCAAGGTTTCTCTCCAATCGCGATTTCGCTCTAGCATGATGGTCGGCGCAATATGCGTGAGGCTTCTATAAATATTCTGGTGGAACTCAGTGCAGATGATCAGATCGGGCTCTAAAGCACGCAAAGCTTCCAGATCGGGTTCAGCCATCGTTCCCAAGGACTGAATCGAACGCTGCTTGTCTATTAGATACTCAGGAACACTGCTATGATCTCCGTTTACGATGACGCTGCCCGCCGGCAGCTCACCTAGAGCCAGCATATGGTCCATAAACTGCGGGTCCAGCACAGCAATTTTCTGTGGCTGCCGCTGGAGCAGCAGCTCGCCTTTGAGATGAACAATCGTCCGCTGTGAGCGGCGAATAGCAGCATCCAGCGGATCTGATGCCGCCTTCTTTTCGCCACTTTCCAATTCCAGCTTAGCCACAATTACCGTGCCATTCTCCGAATCATCACCTCTGGCTTGATGCATCGTTTCTCGGTACATGCTTGGAGAAACGCCCGTATAACGCTTAAATAAACGGCTGAAATAATAGCTGTCCTCATAACCGACTGCTTCAGCAATATTTTTAAGCCCTAAATTCGTACGAGACAGCAGCTCCTTGGCCTTGTCTATACGAATCTGCATCAGGTAGTCAATCGGTCCAAGAGACAGCCGCTTATTGAACATCCGCTGCAATGTCCGAGAACTGCAATTCAATAATGCTGCAAGTGTGTCTGCTGTAATCGGTTCGGCATAGTGTGAATCCATATATCTAACAGCCTCAAGCACCACATCCGGAGAAGCCTGCTCCATCCGCCTGTGCTGCAGTTGCCCCATCAATTCGCAAATAAACTGATAAAATAATGATTTTACCTGCAGCTTCGCAATCGCTTCCGGCTGGTTCCACTCCTGCTCCATACGGGACAAGGACTGGAGCAGTGGAGCAGCATGACTCGCCGCAAAACCATATTGGATTTCAAATGGTTCCGTGCTAGCCAGCAATTGAAGTAAGTCTTGGCTGCATGGCAGCGGCAGAGTGGCTTTATACTGAATCATATAATATTCTAAATGGTCGGTGATATCACAAATTGTAACAACTGCGCCTTTGCCGGCGTGGCATACATACCCACTCTCCAATTGATGCCCAGCCCCGTCCAGAAGGAGCCGAGCACGGCCATTTATCGCGTATAATAGAGTACTCGACGTAAGCTGAGAGGTGTGTAAATTGCCGCCAATCGTAAGCTCGGCTCGCTGCACATCCCATATTTTCAGCGAAACAAGGTTCCACAGTATAAGGTGATTTTCCATATTCATAATATGATGTCAGCTCCTAAGTTTGTCGCCTCCGTACAATATGTGTGAATTATATCATGAACATCAGAATTTGAGATCAACCCAATCATTCAGACCATTCTTCATCCAGCAGTTATTATATAACGTAAATAGCCCGGCAGGTCGTAGAAGACCTACAGGGCTATTTTTCTTTGGATCATTATTCTACTTCGTTGGATGTCCGCAACTCATAGAGTTCGGGTACAGCACATTTAATCGTTGCAGCTATCGAAATCGCTACCTTAAGCGGCATGATTCGTTTGTTGTCGATATAGTCGCCGATCCTCTCGGGTCTCACCATCAGTGCATCTGCAAGCTGTGCCTGCGATAACCCGCGTTCGCTTAATCGCTGCTCCAGCAGGCAATCGCCCAATTCGTATTTCATCGTATTGCACCTCCATTTAACGGAACGCACGATACAAGTCTACCCAAGCAGCCAGCTCTATACCCTCTTAAGACTTTTCATTATCTCAACATAAAATGAAGAACCCTTATTGTAAAATCAATTAGCTATTCACTTTCTCTTTCGTATAGCGATTCGCCGGAATCTGTAAGCCGAGATTGCCGCGCAGCGTATCCGATTCATAATCAGTGCGATAAATGCCGCGCTCTTGGAGAATTGGAACAACCAGCTCAACAAAATCATTCAAGCCGCTTGGAATCGAAGAATGAATAATGAAGCCGTCTGCTGCTCCCTCTTCATGCCACTCCTCAATCAGATCTGCAATTTTCTCAGGCGTACCAATGAACTGCGGACGCGGAGTCGCGGATTGAAGCGCAACCTGGCGCAGCGTCAGATTTTTCTCTTTCGCTACTTTTTTAATTTTGTCCGTGCCGCTGCGGAAGCTGTTTTGACCGAGGTCACCAAGCTCTGGGAACTGCTCATCAAGCGGATATTGAGAGAAGTCATGATGCTCGAAGAAACGCCCTAAATAGTTCAAAGCATTCTCGATCGTCACTAACTCTGCCAGCTCTTGGTACTTGCGCTCAGCTTCCTCTTCCGTGCGTCCAATAATCGGACCAATGCCAGGAAGAATAACGATATCATCCACCGAACGGCCTTCAGCCACCGTACGATCCTTCACGTCTTTATAAAATGCTTTGGCATCTTCGATATTGTCATGGCCTGTGAATACCGCATCTGCTGCTTTGCCAGCCAGCTTCTTGCCGCTCTCAGAAGAGCCTGCTTGAAAAATAACCGGATGCCCTTGCTTCGAGCGAGCAATATTAAGCGGACCTTGAACGGAGAAATACTCGCCTTTATGATCTAGACGGTGCAGCTTAGACGGATCAAAAAACACACCTGACTCTTTGTCTCTGACGAAAGCATCGTCCTCCCAAGAATCCCACAAGCCGCGTGTCACTTCCAAATACTCTTCGGCAATTTTGTAGCGCTCATCATGTGTCGGATGATCCGTTTTGCTGAAATTACTTGCCGAGCCCTCAAGCGGAGATGTAACGACATTCCATCCAGCACGACCGCCGCTAATATGATCTAAAGAACCAAATTGTCTTGCAACCGTAAACGGCTCACTATATGAGCTCGATAATGTGCCAACCAATCCAATTTTGGACGTAACAGCTGCCAGCGCGGACAAAATCGTAATCGGCTCAAAGCGATTTAAAAAATGCGGAATCGATTTTTCATTTATATATAGACCGTCAGCGATAAATACAAGATCGAACTTACCCGCTTCAGCAGTCTGTGCCTGCTCCGTATAAAATTTAAAGTTCACGCTCGCATCAGCCGGCACTTCCGGATGCCGCCATGCCGAGATATTGCCTCCCACACCATGAATCAATGCGCCAAACTTAAGTTGCTTGCGGTTCGCCATAATAAACAGCCTCCTAATGAACATAGTATGATTGATCTTTTGACAGCAAAAGCAGCAGTCCTGCTAAGTTACCTGCAATAATGATGCTTCCTTTAATTGAAGCCGGTAGCTCTTAACGAGCGTTTCCCCGTTCATTAAATCCTTATCGAATGCGCGCTCGAAGCCGAGGCGCTCGTACAGCCTTACAGCTGAATCCATCATGTCTGAAGTATGAAGATGCAGCGTCTCCGCTCCCCATTCCTTTGCAAGCTTTGCACTGGCACGGATAAGCTCCGTCGCTACGCCGAAGCCGCGTGCTGCCTGTGATACAGCGAGCAGGCGAATAATCGGTGAATGAATTTGAAGCTCCGGCCGTCCATAGGCCGCTTCAGAGGAATCAAACAAGAACACACTTCCAACGATCTTCCCGCCCAGCACCGCGACTAAACGCGCCTTCGTTGCTGCTCCTTCAACAGATTCCAGTATGCTTTCTTTATATTGATTCCATGCCGCTTCAGACAGCACTTGCTCATATTGGCCATAAGCATCAATAAGTACTTCCCGTGTAGCATCTAGATCCTCAAGCTCAGCATTACGAATAATGACAGCTGTATCAGACATGCTTCTTCACCTGCTCTCCCTTTATATGATCACAATGGCTATACCTTAAAAAATGGCATTAATCTAATTGCGAGAGTCCAGCTCTCCCTGCTTGATTCGACGAATTTGACCTAAGTGACCTTGCACGTGCTTCACAAATGCCGGTACGATCACAGCTATTGATACGGGCTCACCTTTAAAGTTAATGCCGGTCTTGCTCCATTCTTCCTCAGTCAAACGATTAAACAACAGGCTGTTATATTGAACAAGTGAACGTGCAGCAAGCAAAATATCTTTAACATCGCCTTCATTTGCCCTTTGGCCAGACACCCAAGCATCCTGTTTAAAGGAAGGCAGCCTTATCTCGGAGCCAGACAAGATTTCACGAATGCGAAAGGATACGATAATGCTGTGATCAACGAGATGAGCGAGCACCTCGGTCACACTCCATGACTCAGGGGCAGCCTTCCATTTCAGCTGGTGATCCGACAGCCCTTCCAATTCCTGCTCAATTTGATCATATACGTTCACAAATGCATGAATATCGACAATGGGTTCGCTCATTTAAAATCCTCCTCGTGAATAACAAAAGTAATAGCGTTATGCCCTGCTAAAACGATCAAGCTCGAATAATCTCAGATCATAGCCTGTATTCTTTTTTTGTATTTTGTCAGCCAAAATCTCGCCTACCACGCTCGCAAATTTAAAGCCATGACCGGAAAAACCGCCAGCAAGCAGCACATTATGATGCTCAGGATGAGCATCAATAATGAAATCCTCATCAGGCGTAAACTCGTATTTGCATACTGCACCCCGCAAAAGCTTGCCGGCCGCATCCGGAACAAAAGCGGCAAGCGCGCGGCGAAGATCCTCTTCATCTTCCGGATAAGCACCAAATGGAGCAATCGGCTCACCTGGCTGCCATTCCACGCCTGTATCGTGTCTGCCAATTTTAATTCCTGCGCCGCCAATGCTCGGAAAGCCGTAGTAGCCTCCCATCGCTCCTCCCCAAGTGAAACCGGGAAATACGCCTGCATCAAAAGCGGGTGAACGCGTTTCAAACCACCCAACTACTTTGCGAACTGCACGAATGGGAAGCTTAACATGCTTCGCGAGCATGCCAAACCATGCGCCGGCGGTAATAATGATTTGCTGTGCGGTATAAGCAGCTTCTTTCGTATGAACGGTGACGCTTGAAGCATTCGCCTGAATATCTGTAACGAAGCTGTTTACCAGAAGCTCCGCTCCGGCTGCTATAGCTTGCTGCTTATAAGCAGCTACACATTTTTCACTGTATAAGTAACCCGCATTCGGCTCGTACATCCCTTGGAAGGAGTCAGCTAATTGAACACCTGGAAAACGCCGATTAATTTCTTCCGCACGCAGCAGCTCCACTTGAACGCCATTCGCAATAGCATCGCCTAATCTGCCTTCATAATTGTAAAAGCTCGATTCTGCCATATTGAGCACGCCCGATCGCTCCAGCAGCTTTTCCCCCGTCGCTTTCTCGAGTGCCAGCCACCTCTCATCAGCACGAAGCGCCATCTTCACATAAGTATCGCCGCCATGATAGGCATGCCGGATTAGACGCGGCTCGCCGTGATGGCTTCCCATATTATGCGGCGGATCAAAAGCATCAATGAGCAGTACCCTTGCTCCGCGGGCTGCGAGCTCATAACCTGCGCTCATCCCCATAGAGCCTGCCCCAACGATGATCACGTCATATGATTTCGGAATGTTGTCGTCCTCCCAGCGTATTCTCGCTCGTCAGCTTGCGCAGAGCATCCACAGCAAGGGAAGCAAAAAAAGAAGCTGCAATCGGCAATGCTTTCTCATCTAAATCAAAGGCTGGATGATGCCATTCCTGTGAGCCGGCTGTGCCAAAAAACACAAACACCCCTTCGGTTTCCTTCAAATAAAACGCAAAATCCTCGCCTGCCGGAGAAGGCGTAGGCTTCACCACTGCAAGGCCAAGAGCATTCGCTGTTATCGAAGCTTGATCGGCCCATTTCTGATCATTGACAACTGCCGGCGGCCCTTCCAGCCACTTCACTTTCGCACTCGTTGCAAACGCCGATGCTACACCATTTACGACCTGATCAAAGCGCTCGCGCACTTTCGTGCGGACATGCTCTTCAAACGTACGCAGCGTACCGTCAAATACCGCTTTGTCCGAAATAATATTCCAAGCGGTTCCCGCATGAAGCCTTGTCACACTAACAACCGCACTGTCCAGCGCACTTACGCTGCGGCTTACAATCGATTGCAGCGCCGTAATCATATGCGCCGCGGTTACGATCGGATCAAGACCCGCTTCAGGTACTGCAGCATGACTGCCGCGGCCTTCCACTTCAACGACAAAGCCATCAGCTGCCGCCATGATTGGCCCGCCTGTAATTCCAATCGTTCCAACTGGGAGATCCGGCTTGTTATGCATGCCGAACACCGCGCTCACGCCTTCCAAAGCTCCGCTTGCAATAAGCTTCTGAGCGCCCTTTGCTTTTTCTTCCGCAGGCTGGAACAACAAGCGCACCGTTCCTTGCAGCTCCTGCTCCCGTTCCTTGAGCAAAAGAGCAGTTCCTATAATCGACGCCGTGTGGAAATCATGTCCGCAGGCATGCATTTTACCCGGAATTGTTGAAGCAAATGCAAGACCCGTCTCCTCCTGTATCGGCAGTGCGTCTATATCCGCGCGAACCGCGACAATCGGGCCGCCATGCAATCCACCAATCTCTGCAATGACACCGGTTTGAAGTCCATAATCAACAACTCGAATGCCCGCCTCCGTTAACCAGCCGCGTATGGAAGCCGTCGTCTCAAACTCCTCATGAGAAAGCTCAGGATGCTGATGCAGCTGCCTTCGAATGGCTATCAACTTCTCTTCTATGAATTCAGCTGAGAAATCGCTCATACCAACTCTCCTTCAAAGGCTTCCTTAAGCAGCTCGAAGGATCGTACACGCTTGGCGAAATCAGGAATAATCGTCGTAAAAATAAACTCATCCACGCCATACTGATCCCCAATTTCAAGCAGTCGTTTGCGAACCATCTCCTTGGTGCCGCGGGTAATATCCGCATCCCTTTCCTCTGCTGTAAATGTCTCTCCCGCCTGCCTAGCAAATTCCTTCGCTTGTTCCAGCGTGCCTACGTTTACAGTCTTGCCGCTTGCCAGCGTAACTCTCACATTTTTAAAATGACCTGCCAGCTCATTCGCTTCTTCTTCCGAATCGGACGCTATTACTGACAATGCTAGAATCGCTTTAGGCTCTCCGCCAAACGACCGATTAAATTTATTCCGATACGTATTTATCGCCTTTTGAGCCGTATCCGGATCGTTATTAATAAATAATGCAAAAGCATACGGATAACCCTTCTCCGCAGCCAGCTCCGCGCTTGATAAGCTTGTGCCAAGCAAGAAAATGTCAGCAGGCTGCTTCGGCAGCGGACTTGCAACAAGCCCAGCCAGCGGATGCTCTTCGCCAGTCTTATCATGGAGCAGCTGCTCCAGTTCTGTCAGCTTCTCAGCTAAAGTATCGGCTTCCGCTACGCCCTTCTGCAAAGCTTTCGTAGAACGCGGCAATCCGCCTGGCGCTCGCCCGATGCCAAGCTCAACTCTTCCTGGAGCGAGTGAAGCAAGCACATTAAAATTTTCTGCCACTTTATAAGGGCTGTAATGCTGGAGCATTACGCCGCCTGAACCAATGCGAATGGATGATGTTTGAGCCAGCAAATAAGCAATAAGCACCTCTGGCGAGGACCCCGCCATCCCGGGAGAATCATGATGCTCAGATACCCAGAAGCGCTCGAAACCAAGCGTTTCTGCCAATTGCGCCAGCCTCACGGTATTCGCCAAGGCTTCAGCAGCAGTTTGACCGGGAAAAATTATACTTTGATCCAGAATGCCAATTTTGAGTGACATATTGATTCGCTCCTCTATGTGTTAGATGGAATAGACACCCTCAGGTGTGATCCGTTTCAAAAATTGTTTGGTTCGTTCTTCTTTTGGATTAGTGAAAATATCGTTAGGCCTGCCCTCTTCAACGATCGCTCCGCCATCCATAAAGACAACATGGCTGGCAACATCCTGCGCAAAGCTCATTTCATGGGTCACGATAATCATCGTGATGCCTTCTTTTGCGATTTTGCGAATTACGCTAAGCACCTCGCCAACCAGCTCTGGATCAAGCGCCGAAGTCGGCTCATCGAACAAAATAACTTCTGGATTCAGCGCCAGCGCGCGAGCGATGCCTACACGCTGCTGTTGTCCTCCAGACAGCTCGCTCGGATAGGCATGCAGCTTATTGCCAAGACCAACCTTTTCAAGCAGCTCCTCGCTTTTTTGCCGCGCCTCTTCCTTCGGAAGCTTCTTAACGATGAGGAGACCTTCCATTACATTTTCAATTGCCGTCTTATGCTTAAATAAATTATATTGCTGGAAAACCATTGCGCTTTTTTGCCGAAGCGTATGGATTCCTTTTTTATCGGGACGCTTGCAATTAACGGTGAAATCACCAATCGAAATTTGACCGTCGTTAGGCTTCTCTAAATAATTGATGCAGCGCAGCAGCGTTGTTTTCCCGGAGCCGCTTGGCCCGAGTATCGCAACGACCTCGCCTTTTTTGACTGTAAGATCGATTCCTTTGAGCACTTCATTGCGTCCAAAGCTCTTCCTAATTTGCGTCAGCTTAATCATGAGACACCGCCTCTGTTGTACAGGTTAAAGCGCTTCTCGGCTAACGCGGTCAGTCGCTCGATGAAAAAGGTTAATCCCCAGAAAATAAGAGCTGCGGCAAGGTACGCCTCAAAAAACTTCCAGTTTGTTGAAGCAACGATTTGCGCTTTAGCATTAATGTCAACGACAGACACTGTAAAAGCCAGCGTTGATCCGTGCAGCATGCCAATTACCGAGTTCGATAAGTTAGGCAAGCTGGCAGCAAAGGCTTGGGGCAAAACAATTCTGCGCATCGCTTGCGAGGTCGTCATTCCAATGGAATACGCGGCTTCCATTTGTCCGCGGTTAACCGCAAGCAGTCCCGATCTGACAACCTCAGACATGTATGCGCCAGCCGTAATCGAGAAAGAAATATAAGCGAATCCTATCATGGGAATCGAGACCGAACGGAACGATAAGCCTAACGCCTCAGCTATACCATCTACGATAATCGGCAAACCGAAATAAATAAGCAATAAATGCGTTAGCATAGGAGTTCCGCGGATGACGGTAACATAGGAAACGGCGATAGGATAAAGGACTGGAATCTTATAAAGTCTAATGACAGCTACAGATGTCCCAATGAGGAAGCCGCAAAAAACAGAAACGAACGTAATCGCCAAAGCCGTTGGCACCGCGCTCAAAAGCTGAACAAACGCCGTCCATATGAATGCGAAATCAAGCTTCATTTTCCCTTCCTCCTCTGCCAAAGCCTATTCCGGCTGCAAACCGCCTTGATTTATCTTTTTTGATAAGAGGTTCTTTGTCTTCTGCCGCGATGCGGCGCTCATGCTTCAATAACCTGCGTTCGATCAAATGGAACAGCTTCTCAAGCCCAAAGCTCAAAATAAAGTAGATAATCGCTAGCGAAACATACGTTTCAAGGAAATGCCTGGACATAACAGCCAGTGTCTGTGATTTTCCTGTTAATTCCATAATACCTAACGAAAAGGCGAGTGATGTATCCTTCAAATTTGCAATGACAAGATTAGAGAATACCGGCAATGYAATCGAAACGGCTTGAGGTAGTACAATTCGGGTAAAAGCTTGGAAACCCGTCATTCCTACCGCATAAGCTGCTTCAACCTGCCCCCGATCCACTGCCCCGACAGCCGCGCGAATCATCTCCGCTATATAAGCTCCGCTGTGCAGCGCATAAGTAAGGATGACAAAATATAATGCCGGCACTTTAGCTACATCCAAATGAAAAAGCTTCAAAACCTCAGGCAAGCCGTAATAAAACAGAAATAGCTGAATGAGTATAGGCGTCCCTCTAAAAAAAGATAAATACACCTGCGAAAACCGTCTTAGAACCGGAATCTTATAAAGCTGGGGAAAGGCGACGATAAATCCGACGCCAACCCCAAGTACGATGGAACTCACCACAATAAGAAGAGTGACTTTCAAGGTAGGCAGCAGCTTTATTAGATACTCGAACACATAGCTGATATCAAAAGGTTCTCCCACCTTAGCCATCTCACCTTTCAATTGGGTTTATTTTTCTTGGGAAGTAAAATCATCGCCCAGCCATTCTGAGCTAAGCTTAGCCAGCGTACCGTCTGCTTTCAGTTCTTTGATTACCACATCAACTGCATCAGAAAGCTTTTGCTGCTCCGGATCGTCCTTGCGGAACATGAACAAGATGTCTGCTTCGCTCAGTGCCGGTCCTACTGCTTTAAGCTCTTTCTTCGGATCAACTAACGATAAAGTAAAGTCAGCAGCGAGGAAGGCATCCACTCGGCCTGAGGTTACTTGCGATACGTTGTCGTTTGCACCGCCATTTTGATACACAAGCTCAAGCGCGTTTCCGTTTTCCTTATTGTAATTCTCAAGAATCGTTGCCGCTGCGCTTGTTGCCGTTGTTAGCACTTTTTTACCTTTTAGATCAGCCAACGTTTGAACTGAATTATTGTCCTTGTCTACTATGATCTTGTTTCTCCAGTGCGCATAAGGCTCTTTATTAAAGAGGTACTTCTGTACGCGTTCCGGATTTTGCTCCATCTCATGTGCAATCATGTCAATTTTTTTCGTTTCCAAGCTTAACAGCAGGTTCGTAAATTCAAGCGTTTGAATGTCAAATTCATAATCTGGAAGACGTTTATCAATTTCTCTTACAAGCTCTACATCGAAACCAGTAAGCTTACCATTCTCATCTATAAAGCAAACTTTAGGGAATTGTGTTCCTGTGCCAACAACAATTTTTGTTACGGATTTGGAAGCCTCTCCGCTTCCTGTTTCCGCACTGCCGCCGGTGTTGTTTTTATTGCTTCCGCAGCCAGCAACTGTAAGGGCAAGGACGAGTGCAATCGATAAAACGAATCGTTTTTTCATTTTCTTTTTCCCCCAAATCATCAAATGTTTAAATCCTTATAATTCCTACCTGTTAAGTAAGGATTATGTTGAATTCACTTTACCACCGGACTGCCAGCTTCGTCAATCCTCTAGCTTATAGAGATCTTCTATAAGAAAATTGAATAATCCAATGATGCTTTTATCAACAAAAAACGTCCGCTGCTTCAGTAGGAGCAGCGGACGAATGTGATTAAGTGCACTATTCATATCGGCTTAACTGTAATTATGAATGTACCATACCCATCGCTTTTCGAATAATAGAGTTTTTGTATTACAGATTTATATTTGCTGATAAGCTTAGCTCCGCATCTGCTAATTGCTTGCCTATTTCGGTAATGGCATGTACAAATTCCAGATGCTCTCCATGATGCGAAATGAGGTTCGTCTGTAAAAAAATGCCTTCCGTCTCCGGGACGCGTATCGGATAAAGCTTCCCATCCTGCAGCTCCTGCTGGGCGCATAAGCCTGGAAGAAACGCGATGCCTGCTTTCTGAATGACAAGCTTTTTGGCCATCTCAGAATTATCCGTCTGAATTTGAATGTTCGGCGGCAGCTCCAAATTCTCGAATATACGATGAATGCGAAGCCAATCCAATGAGCCGCATTCAAAAAAAACGAGCGGCTGCTCAGCGATCGCCTCAACCGTCAGCTTTTCCGTTGTTAAGAACGGATGCCCATGATACACATGCAGCCGTATTGGATCTTCATAGAACTTGGTCGACTGCAGGTTAGGATGATTCACCTTGCGAACAAAGCCAATATCTACTTCCTTGCTCAGCACTTTATTCACAATCTCATCCGTGGTGCTTGTGACGATTTTATAGTGAGTGTGTGGGAATTTCTTCTTTAAGCGAGGTAATAAGTCAGGAATAATATAATTGGAGACAGACACGGTACAGCCAATTCGGAACTCGTTCGGCAAAGACTTCTTCTGATTAATATGCTGCTTGCCCTTCTGATAGATGAGCAGCAGCTGTTGGGCATAAGGGAGAAATCGTTTACCGTCTTCCGTTATTTGAATCTGTTTGCCATTTCGATCGAACAGCTTGCAGTCGAGCTCCTGCTCAAGGGACTTAATTCTTGCTGTTACAGAAGGCTGAGACAAATACAACGCGTCAGCTGCTTTATTAAAGCTTCCACAATGGATGACATAGACGAATGCTTCTATATTCTCAATGTTGATTTGACACACCTCCACTCACTTAAATCCAACTAAACCAATACGAATATATATAATTAAAGTAACAAACTAAAGAGTTCATGTCAATCGAGCAAAAAAAACGGGTTGCCCCAAAAGTAGATACCTACTTGAGGAGCAACCCTTATTCCTTACATTCGTTCCGCTCTAACGAGGGATTGTCTTGTTGTCAGCATATCCGCTATCGCCGCGGTTGCCGAATTTTTTAAATAGTTTGCGCAGATAAGGAAGGGCAAAGTAATCAATACCGAATTTACCTGCGTTCGTGCCAGCGATGAATACGATAATTCCGATCAGCAGCATCCAAGGGTTAGTCGATACCGTACCAGCAAACATAAACATGAAGTTCATTAATAATCCGAAGAATGCTGCAGCTGTCGTAAGTGCGCCAACGATAAGTCCAAGCCCTACCAAACATTCACCAACGGGAATGAGAAAGTTAATGATGCCTGCATTCGGAAGAGCAACATGTTCTAGAAATGCAGTAAACGTCGGATAAACTAACTCGTTTGTCGCTTTATCCATTACAGGGTTGCCGATAGCTCCTTTTAAAAATCCGCTGGCATCAAATCCGCCAAGCTTATGCCAACCAGCGCTCAGCCATTGCCATCCCAAGTACACCCGCAGCACAAGCATTAAGCCCGCTGCATATTTGTTTTCGCTTAGCCATTTGGTTACCATGACGATCAGCTCCTCTTATTTTTGTCTAAACCGAGATCGTTTCAATCAGTTCCTTCAGCTTGTTCGCCGAACGGTGCAGCAGCGCTTTTTCTTCCTCTGTAATCGGAATGTCCAGCACCTCTCTTACTCCATTGCGATCAACAACGCACGGAACACCCATGTATACATCCGATATGCCGTGGTAGTTTTCAACTAACGTGGATACATTGAGTACAGCCGACTCATTGGACAATATCGCAGTTACAATGCGATCCAGTGCTAACGCAATAGCGTAATAAGTGGCACCTTTCGCTTCTATGATTTCGTAGGCTGCATCTCTCGTATGCGTAAAGATGTCTGACTTTTCTTCCTCGCTAAGCGAGATGGACGAACCAGCTACGTTTGCCAAGCTCCATAATGGAAGCTCGGAATCCCCATGCTCCCCAATGATATGGGCATGTACGCTGCGCGGGTCAAGCTGCAATCGCTCGCCGATCAGGTAGCGGAAACGAGCACTATCGAGCAATGTGCCTGAACCGATTACACGGTGAGTTGGCCAGCCCGACTTTTTCTGGCAGAAGTAACTCATAATATCTACCGGATTCGTCGCGATTAATAGAATGCCGTCATCATTGTATTTCAATACTTCGGATACGATGCTTTCATAGATGGCAATGTTGCGCTTTAATAGATTCAGCCTTGGCTCCCCAGGCTTCTGAGCTGCTCCAGCTGTAATGATGACGATATCCGCATCCTTGCAGTCCTCATAAGTGCCTGCCCATACTTTAGTCTGACCAAGGAATGGCATCCCGTGATTCATATCAAGCGCATCCCCAACTGCTTTGCCTGCATTCGCATCTATTAACACAAGCTCATCCATCCGGCTGCGAAGCAGCAGCGTATAGGCTGTTGTGGATCCTACTGCTCCTACACCAATAACGACAACTTTTGATTTTTTCATTGTTATTCCACCTCTTCAAATGGTTTGTTTACGAAATAATACATAACGCCCATAAGGACGGAGCCACCGATTAAATTACCTAGTGTTACAGGTACAAGATTATGAATCATGCCTTCGAGTGAAATGGTTCCCGGATGATTCAGCACAAGCGCAATGGCAAAGGTGCAAAGATTAGCGATGCTGTGCTCGTAGCCTGAAATAAAGAAGCAGAATACGAATAGCATCATAGCGAACAATTTCGGCCCATCTCCGCGCAGTGACATCGGAACAAAAAACGCTAAGCAGACCAGCCAGTTACACAATACACCTCGGAAAAACAATTCCCATACCGGAGCGTGAAGCTTCTTCTCTACGACACTGAGTAAAAATCCATTAACGGATGCATCGCTGAACAATCCGGTTGCCCATATGAGAAGGGCGAAAGCAACTGCACCTAGAAAGTTGCCTGCGTAGCTTGCACACCATAGCTTTACAACGTTTAGCCAGCGCATTTTGCCCCTAAGAGCTGCAAAGGTGAAATAGAAGGTGTTTCCTGTAAAAAGATCTCCTCCGCCATATGCGATTAGAATGATTGCTGCACCAAACGTTATCGCCGCCATTGGATAGGTTAGCGGACTATGTGACTCATAGAAAAAACTGCCTGTCTTAAACGCTACGATTACGCCAAATCCGATAAACATACTCGCTAACATGGCTCGCAATATATATCTCAGCTTGCTTGTCAGAAACACCTTTTGCTTCTTCAAAGCAAGCTGTTCAACCCTTCTCAAAGGAGCATGCTCCATATGAAATCCTCCTAATGTGTGGTGTTAATCGTTTATGCTGTGCTCGCTTTCGTTTGCTACACCTTTAGTTTAGGGGATTCTCTTCCATTTGTATGTCGGGGAACTCCCTGAACTATAGCTAAGGGTTTCTAAGCGAAAGCTGATTAGCAAATAGGGAGGTTCCCCGATGTGGCCTCCATGATCATTCTTTTATAATAGAAATAAGTGATCGGCAAATGAGAGGATGGCGGTAAACAAAGTGGACATACAGGCATCTTTAAATGAGGATAACAAGGAGAATACAGAAAACGGAGCACCGCATGATAAAGACAAGGCAGCTGGTCATCGTCATAACGGCAAATGCTGCAATTGCTCAAAAAGCTCATGCCAGGACAAAACTGAAGCAGAATCGCCTCTTGATAAGTAGCAAATAAGCGCCAACACGCAAAAAAGGAGCAGCTCCTTAAGGTTTATGACCTATTGGAGCTGCTCCTTTTTTGTTGTCCTGCTATGCCATGTGGTTATTCCACAACCATTTTAATTTCTTCATACTTCTCGTCAAAAGAAATGCGAAGCGTCTTATTATCCAAATACCACAGATTATCATCTTCTATAAAATAGGTAATACCTTCTACGACATCACGAAGTCCCGCTGTCTTGGGCTCATCCTTCATAATGCCAAGTGAAAGTCCTGGATGAACGCTGCCGCAGCCGCCCAGGCGAACGTAAATACGAATCGCTTCACCATCGGAAAGACCCATTTCTTTTTTGTACCAGCGAGCTGCTGGTTGTTCCACTATTAAATTCATCTCGGTCAGCTCCTTCCGCTACATGCTCTACTCCATCATCACGAAATCGCTTAGCGGTGTCAACCCTTACGTACCAAACCATCATCAAAAAAGCGCCCATCTTCATATAAGAAGGAAAGGGTTATATAATCCCATACTTTTTGAGCGAAAACTCAATTCCGTCCTCGCTCGACTTTTTGGTAACAAAATCAGCAGCTTGGTGCGTAATCGTTCCATCTACATCGAAAAAACAATTTTGTAATCCATAAGCATCTCTTACTTGCTTTACTTTACCTTTGCAATTGAGATCTAGCAATAAATTACATAATAAAAAGACTGCCCATTCGGCAGTCTCTTATCTAATCTTTCATGTTTATTTTTTTGGCTCCGAACCGCCAGCATCCATCTCCAGCTTGATTTCCTCAGGCAATTTTTTTGAGGCGCTGGGCACTTGTCTCGTTTTTGCATTAACGTCTTCCGAAGAGCAAATAACGATGCTGACCTGCCCTCCTTGCGCATAAGCACGAATGAGTACAGGCTGATCATATTTATTTTGAAACACAAAGTCCGGCCCATACCAGCTTACCGTCGCATCGCGTCCTGGCGGAACATATTTGACATGCCGGCTGTGTGAATAGCGCTCAACAATTTTGAGTCCTGCCCGATCCACTGCATTAAAGAGGGTAGATGAAATTTGACAAATACCACCGCCGACGTCTTCCGAAACCTCTCCCCTCACAATGACTGGAGCACGCAAATACCCTTTTTCCCTTGTCCGCATGCCAACAACCTCATTAAAAGAAAACCGTTCATCCGGGAAAACGACATGGTTATTAATTGCTTTCGCAGCTAATTCAACATTATGAGAACGGTTTTTGTTGCGTGAGTTGTAGTATGTAGCATAGAGTCCAATTTTTTTGGTTTTGATGTTCGAGAGCAGCTCACTGTCTACTTTCGGATAAGTCGTTAGCAGAGGAGCCTCAAGCTTTAATAGTTCCCCTTCATAAATAAAGCTGTAAAACAGCTCCTCGAACGCTTTCCGATTAAGCTTACTTCCTGTCTGCTCGGACATGATTCTCCCCGCTCCATCAAGCGCTGCGTTAATAGGAGGCTTCTGCACTCGTTTATCAAGCTCATCCATAAATTTATCAAGCTTCTCTTGATTAACGAGCGGAATGCCAGTCATCGAATCGCTATACTGTGCACGTTTCATTTCCGAAATCGCATGGCCTTCATGCTCGATAACTAAAGAATCAGAATATGCTCCTTGCTGGAACAAAAACAATATGGCCAGAATCCACGGCAATCCCATTGTCGTTAATCACCCCTATACGGTAGTATCCGTGCTAGTATGAATCATTTTAGGCAGAAGCATGCATACGCGGTGACCACATAATTAACGGGAAATTGGCTGAATATAAAGATAACGACAATTGTGATTGGAGGAGGACAACTTATGACCCGGATCTGGAGAAAAGCAGCTGTTGTTATATTCGTTCTTATATCGCTGTTAACCTTACAAGCCAACGATGCCGCTGCACAGACGTTGATGTTGAAGCCCAAAAAATCAAATGAGCAGCAGCAGCAACATATAATGATTATGACTGTCCGCTCTGGCCAACAATCCTCATTTATGAGCGAGTTGCAAATTGAAAGCCAAGAAATAAATGCCGCTTTGCGTCAATCCAAGCATGTTCCTGAAGCTGAGATAGACTATTACTCCGATATAGACATCGCATTAAAGTCTGCTGAAACGGTACATTATCGCTTGGATCGCTCAGGACAGCTCTGGAACGAAGCAAAAGCAGAAAAAATAATTTTGCCTGACAAGCTAGCTAAGAAGCTGGTTCGGTTAGCCGAAGGTTTGCGGACACAGCATTACGGGAAATTGTTGACATGGCAGCAAGCAACGGAGCTTTTGCCTAAAAAAAGCATGTTTTCCGTGACGGAGCTGGAGACGGGATTAACCTTCCATGTACAACGGCGCGCAGGCAGCGATCATGCAGATGTTCAGCCGTTAACGAAAGAAGATTCCCGTGTTATGAAGCAAATTTATAATGACAAATGGAGCTGGAAAAGAAAGGCCATACTCGTCCACTCCGGCGACACCTGGATCGCTGCTTCTATGAATGGCATGCCGCATGGCGGAGACGGCATTCCGGAGAATGGCTTCTCTGGACACTTTTGCATTCATTTTCTAGGCAGCTCCACCCATAAATCAGATACTCCAGACCCTGCGCACCAAATGATGGTACATAAGGCTGCTGGACAAATCAAACCTTATTTCGAATCTGTTCCGCCGAGCGTTCTGGCTAGAAGCTTCGTTGAAGCGATGTATCATCAAGACCATGAGTTGTTGCTTCCGCTCGCCAAAGAAATGCCAAAGGAAAAGCTCGCTTCCATCTTACATGTTATGGAGTCACTCGTTTCCATACGAGAGCAAATCCCGCCAAAATCCAAAGGTCAGATCCACACCGATGAGCTTGGTGATGCTTTAACGACCGAAATAAGATTGCCTGTATCCATCCATCAGCTGAATAAGCCTCGCCGAAGCAGTGTTTATACCTTTATGTTCAAACGAGAAACCGCTAAGTCCCCATGGCATATTCAAGATATTATTGAATAAAAAAATCCCTATAGCTGCGGAATCCGAATCATTCGGCTTTCCTTCGCTATAGGGATCTGCTCAGTTGACATATTTTATTCGAGCATGCTCATCATCGAATAAATGACTTTTGCTGCTTGTGCTCTTGTACTCCATCCATTTGGCATAAATGTATTACCCGACATGCCGTTCAGAATGCCTGTCGACTGCATTTCCTGAACAGCCTTGGCTGCATAATCGGCAATCTCCTCCTGATCGGTGAAAGCAATTGCGCTTCCACTCACAAGCTTCAAGCCAGCTACCTCAGCTGCACGGTAGGCCATAACGGCCATATCCTGCCGTGAGATAAGCTCGTTGACGCCAAAGGTTCCGTCAGACTTGCCTTTTATTATGCCAAGCTTCTCAGCTGCGGCAATTGAGCTGGCGTACCATGCGCCTGCTTTCACGTCGTTAAAGCTGCTTACTTCTTCACTGTCTTCTAGCTCTAATGCCAGCATCAGCATTTTCACAAATGCTCCTCGTGTCACCTCGCCATTTGGCTGAAAGCTGCCATCTCCATAGCCATTAACAATGCTGCGCGCTGCCAATGCTTCAATCGGATCGATTGCCCATAAAGCTTGATTCTGATCCGTGAATGCAGATGCCGCGTATAGGCTAGAATAATAGCTGAAATGATTCGTTTTGAAGGTGATCATCCCTGTTTTTGCATCATACTTTCCATTGCGAATGATTTCGAATTTGCCATCGTCTGCGATATAATAAACGACCACATTGCCCGGCTTCTCACCTGGCTTAAGCACATAAGGAACACTTATCTCAAGTGCATGCTTGCCGCCCGCGAATTCACTTATTTTCTTATCGCCTACATATAGATTGAAATCATAGACGGTTCCATCGCCAACTTTCTCTCGAATAGCCTCGGAGAGTCCAGAAGTATCCATCCTATCGATTGATAGTTTTAGCGTTTCTGTACCTGCGCCAAGCGCACCCTTAAGTGCTTTGTTCGAAAGGGTTACTTTTGCCGAGCCTGTATCAATTGTTAAAGATAATTCATCCTTCGTATTCCAGCCCGCAAACGCACCGCCACGAATGCTGATCTCTACTGATTTGGCAGAACCTACCGCATTCACCTTAATGGTGAGCGATTTCGCTGCTGCTTCGATCACTTTTTGGAGATCCGCAGCTTCTACCACCGCTGTCGCTTTTCCGTTCACTGTCACTGCTTCAACCGTTACTTGATTGCCAGCAGGTGCTGGAGTTGGCGCTGTTCCACCCGACGATGAATCCGGTGTTGGACTTGGAGTTGGTGTTGGTGTCGGTGTTGGACTTGGTGAAACGACTGGATCTGCAAGCAGGGTAATTTTTTTCTCCCCTTTTACACCCGATCCATCCGCAGCCGTCGCTACGACGGTTACCTTTCCTTCCGCTGTCGCATGAAGCAGGCCATCTGTTCCGATTGCTGCCAGAGCAGTAGGGCTGCCATCCTCATTCACAACTGACCAAACAACACTTTTGTTAGCCGCAGTATCCATATGAACCTCTGCATTCATCTGGAGCGTGCTGCCTACCTTAACAGAATCGGCTTGCCCTGCCGCTGTTACCGTTATCGAGGTAACTAGCACTTGAATATATTGAATATTTGGAGCTGCTGGCATCGCCATTCCGTCTCCTAAATAGAAGCTTGGATGCGGCGGCTGGTTATAAGCAACATTTTGCCAAGCTACTCCTAAACGATAGTTCGGATCATGCATCAGCGTATGAATGCGATATTCAGTTTCATCCACAGTAGAGTAGATTCTAAATTCGCTGCTGTCTTCTGAACGCCACATGATCTCCTCACGCCAGTCGCCGAACAAATCAGCCTGCAAGCTAGAGTTCGCTTTCGTCGAGTTATTTGTAGAGGAGCCAACTGCGGTCAATAAATTAACCGTTTTTGCATTCATATAATCCCATTTATCGATGCGATTATAATCCTGCAGCTCGCGCAGCAGATCGCCATCCCACCATACGCCAAAGTTTGTCGAGCTTGGGATGCTCGTCGTTATTTTCTCGCCTTTGGCGCTGTACAATCCTGTAACCGGGATATGCTCGCTACTTACAATATTGGCGCTCCACATCTCTTCACCCAAATATCTTGGATCGAGATCCGCTGACATCCCGCGACCGGTATCTACGCCGGTATGAATCCCCCAAATAATTTCGCCTGTACGCGCATCCTTCAAATCCATCCCGTATGGGGAGTCGCTATGCTCTTGTACAGCGAATATTTCCAGTCCCGGACGTTCAGGGTCAAGGTCGCCAAAGTGCATCGCATCACCGTGACCAAGTCCCGTATTGTAGAGCGGCTTGCCATCGTCATCAATACCCATCGCGCCAAAATGAATTTCGTCTTTGCCGTCGCCGTCCGAATCGCCTATCGATAAATTGTGATTCCCCTGGCCTGCAAAGGAGCCGTTTCCTTCATCGTTAGAGTCAAATACCCACCGCTTCGTCAGCTGACCATTGCGATAGTCATAAGCAGCAAGCACCGTACGTGTGTAATACCCTCTGCTAAAAACTAAGCTCGGCTTCTCGCCGTCAAGATACGCGACCGCTGCTAGAAAACGGTCTACCCGATTGCCGTAAGTATCTCCCCACGCTGCAACATCACCGCGAGGCGGATCATATTCTGTTGTGGCAAGCGCTTTTCCAGTTAAGCCCTCGAATACGGTTAAATATTCATTGCCTAGCAAAACATATCCGGTACTGTTGCGATAATCCTTGCTAGGATCACCGATGGCTTTGCCCGTTCCGTCAATCGTGCCATCTGCTGTCTTGAACGTTACTTCCGCACGTCCATCACCATCCAAGTCATAAACCATAAACTGCGTATAATGCGCTCCTGCTCGAATATTTGGTCCGAGATTAATGCGCCATAGCCGCGTGCCGTCTAGCTTATAAGCATCCATATACACAATGCCCGTATAACCGGCTTGGGAATTGTCTTTGCTGTTGGATGGCGACCATAACATGACAATCTCATATTTACCGTCACCGTCGAGATCCCCAACGCTAGCGTCACCCGCTGAATACGAGTACGGCTGTCCGTCCTTCGTATAATCATCGGCTGGCTTCTGCAGCGGCACTGATTTGTACTGCTTTTGCCAAACGCCGAAGCTGCTTGTCGCCGCCTGCTCAACACCGCTCAGCACCGATCTAATATGGTACGAGGATGTATCTGTACCCACCGTATCCACATAGTTCGTGCTCTTCGTGATTAGCTCATCGTTAAGCTTGACGCCGTCACGATAAACATTGAAGCCGATTGACTCTGGATCAAGTCCTAACATACGCCATCCCAAATAGTTGCCGTTCTCCGTCTTAATGGCGACAGGCGAACGATCCAGATACTCCATTGCACGAACAAGCGTTGTAATTGCCTGCGTCTCCAAAGCACCCGACAGCTCAGAAATGCCGCCCTCATTGACAGAGGCCACTTTATAGTAATAAGGAATCGTCGTCAAAACGGTGTTGTCGGTATAAGCTGCCGTAGATGACTTTCCAATCAACGTATAAGGGCCATTCGCTTCTTTGGCGCGATACACATTGTACATTCTTGCCTGTGGAACGGCATCCCAAGTGAAGCTGATATCGTTTTTGTGAATGGAAGCAAGCGCAAGGCCAGATGGAATCGCTGCTTTCTCCACATTCGGATCAATCATGGACACCTGTAGGAAATTAGATGTCACCGACTCAAATCCGGTATTGTCTATTGCCGACACCGAATATACGTACTCAAGGCCAACATCCGCGCTTGTATCAATAAACGTTGGTTGCGTCGTCACGCTTAGCAGCTCAGCGCTGCTTGCGACAGTAGCCTTGCGATAAACATGATATTTTACAGCATCCGCAACTCCCGTCCATGAAAGCTCCGCCTTAATTGGATTGCTGCTCAAATCAAGATCGTTTAGCTCTAGCTTCGTAGGCGCTAGAAGCAGCGGTGTTATTTCAACTCCATTCAAATGAGCAGTCTGGCCGCTGAGGATCATGTTCAGCTGGCCGTCCTTAACGGCAATCATGTTGAACACCCGTTCAGCAATATTTTCCTTGCCCGATGATACCGTGCCATAATCCTTATTTTCAATATAAATATTCGTTTTCGTTGACCCGATCCAGTCCCCCGTATAGGTTTTGACTGAATAATAACCGTTTGGCAGGTCTACTTTGAATTCATAGCTATTGCCAAAATAAGCAACAAAGTCTCGTCTGAGCGCATCCGTACCCGCTCCGCGGTCGCGATCTATCATACCTGTGCTGTCCGTTATGCCATATCCGCGTTCAGCGGTGTAAATCGTATTGCGAGTAACCTCGGTATAACCGGCCTCAACTACACCGCCAATCGTTCCGAAATCATATTTGTACAATGCCGATTTCGTTTGAATAAAGATGGAATCGGATGGCGCAGACTCTCCTTTGCCATTCACTGCTGTCACATAAACATGATAGCTGTTCCCTTCAACAAGGCCGCCCATATTCAGCGTCGGAAGTGTAGAAGTACCAATCATGGCATACGCGCTATCCGGCTCTGAGGAAAGCTTGCGATAGATTTTGTAAATATCAGCTGTTGCTGTTTTGTCCCATTTGAGCAATGCTCCTGCATTGCTTATGCTTCCAGCGACAAGGCTGGTCGGCTTAGCTGGCACGTTTGCTGGCAATTCAATTTCTTTTACGGATTGAGCCAGAGGCAAATCCAGCTGCTTGATCGCTGCCGAGAGCATACGCGCGAGCTGGATGGCGCCATATTCTTGGAAATGCGTATCATCAGCGGAGCCATTCGGGAATGCTCCGTATACACCAGCTGGCGTATGAAGGAACACGGATAACGTTGCTGCTGGACCGATTGAATCGTAATACGCAATACTCAGCGTGCTCAAATCAACCACGTTAACGTCAAGCTCCTGCCCCACTTCCTTCATCGCTTGCACGTATTCTGGGAAGCTGACGTTAAACTTTCCAGTCTCGGCGTTGAAGCTGCGCCTGCCCATCGGCGTCACAAGAATTGGCGTTGCTCCGCGCTGCTTCGCGCCGTTTACATACGTTTTCAAATAGTTTTTGTAATCAGCTGGAGATGCATAACGATCCGGAACGCTAATCGTTGCATCATTATGACCAAATTGCACGAGGAAATAATCGCCCGGCTTAATAGCTCTCAGCACCTCGTCCAAGCGGCCTTCGGATATAAAGTTTTTGGTGCTACGACCGCCGATCGCATGATTTTTGAAAATAACATTTTCAGAGAAAAAGCTTGGAATCATTTGTCCCCAGCCCGCTTGTGGAAGCCAGTACGGATCGTACGTTTGTACTGTAGAATCACCTGCAAGATAAATAGTAGGCAGCTCGCCTGGTGTACGCTCTGCTTTTTTCGTAATGACGAGCGCGTTGATTTTTGGAGCAGTACCCGCAAACTCGAAGTTCAGCTGCCCGTCTACCAGCGCAATATCAAAGCTCATTTCAAGAAATTGACCTGCTGGCCTAACCGCATTGCCGTCCAGTCGTTTTACCTTTTCCATGTTCTCGACCGTAATTGAAATATCTGTTACGTCATTCAGATCCCCTGCAATAAGAGACACGGTGTAATCTGCATTCGGCAGATCCACAATGAAGGATGTGTCCTTTACGATGCTGAAGTCCGAGCGCAGCGCATCCGCTGTGCCGCGGTCGACGAAGCTTACCTTTGCCGGATCACCGAATCCGTATTTTCGCTCCGCAGAATAAGCAGCAGCAGAGGAAACGGAAACATAACCATCGGCTGCCCAACCTTTTCCAAAATCAAAACGTTTTACATCTCCATCCGGCAAGACAACCGGCGGCACATACACGGTGCTTGCCGCGTAAGCCGAGAAGTCGGACAAGACTTGTCCATTCCGTGCTTTTATTTTGTAATATTGCACGATAGCGGTATTCGCTGTTTGATCGATATACGACGATGCTGCTGATTGGCCAATCTCAGCATACGTCCCATCCACTGCATCCGAACGATATACGACATAGTCCGCCGCTCCAACAGAAGCGCCCCAAGCAAGCCGAGTAGAGGCGGCATTCACTTCGGTAACTGCTAGATTGGTGGGAAAAACAGGAGACTGCGGCATCGGAATCAAGGCAGCCTCGCTAGCTGTACTTAAAGGCGACTGCTGGCCAAAGGCATTGACGGACGAAACATAATACGTATAGCTGTCCCCAACACTTACATTAGCATCGGAATAGCTCGTTTCTTTGATTTGCTCAGCAATTGGCTCACTTGGCTCACTGCCGCCAGTCGTACGGTATACATGGTAGTAAACTGCATCCGTGACAGCTGTCCATTTCATTGAAACTCCGCTTGCGCTTATACTCGTCAGCATGAGTCCTTCTGGCGCAGAAGGAAGTACTTGCTCGATAATAACAGCGTTCAATACACTGAATGTTCCATCGCCTGTCAGTTGAATATTTAGTTGTCCATCTGCGACTGAAGCATTATAAACCTTGCTCTCTACAGCTCTGCGAGAGTTGATAGATTCCCCGGCTACATCCTCAATCGTTACCTTCGTTTTGTAGGTAGAAGTCGTTTGAAGAAGATCACCGGAATAAAGCGTGACCTTATAGTTGCCATTAGGTATGTCCGCTTTGAATACAAAAGGAACATTTGTTCCTCCCAAAACAAAATCATTAATTACGTTATCCGGTGATTCTGCCCCTCGAAAACGAGAAGCAAGATTCATATCCAAACCATAGCCCTTCTCAGGTGTATAAAGCGTCGTTCCAGTAATTCCGATATAACCATCCGCAACAGGACCGCCTGTACTTCCAGCAGGTGCTGGCGCTGAACCAAAATCAAACTTCCACATCTGCGGCTGTGCAGTTTGCGCGGCCTCTGCTTGCTCATTTGTAAATCCAGCAAAAACCGTGCAGAAAACCATAACTACTGCCAACACTAACGACATGCTCCGTTTCAATCGCTTACTCATTCAGCATTTGTTCCCCTTTCATAAATGGGCTAAAATAAGCTGTAAACGTTTCTAGCAATCATGCAAAATTTTTGGCAAGAAATATTTACCTCTTAATAGTACTCTTATAAAGAATGCGCTTTCATTAGAAAAAACCATAATGATTGTTCAAATATCCGTGTATTTAGGCAGCTTTTGCAAAAACGACAGACTTCGGCGGCGGCATACAGGGTTGTTGATTAGTGAAGGCGACTGTAAGCAAGTCGGTGTTCTAAAAGCCTTAAAGTTATGTTAGTTTGGTAGCTGTAGGTACATATATGCGCTTATAGAGTTAGGTGGGCCGTTGGAGTGGGGATTTATGGTGGCTGTAAGCACGTATATGTTCTTAGAGCCTTGAAGTATCATGAGTTTGGCGGCTGTAAGCACATATATGTGCTTATGGAGTAAAACCAGCGTTGAAATAGTGATCTAAATTGGCTGTTAGCACGTATATGTTCTTAGAGCCTTGAAGTATCATGAGTTTGGTGGTTATAAGCACATAGATGTGCTTATGGAGTCAATTCGCAGTCGGAGAGGGACTTTTGGCGGCTGTAAGGTTGCTTACAACAAGCTAGTGTTCTGATTTGTACATGCAATTGGAAAACATGATATAATTATGTGTGCATTTACCTTGCAAGCAATATGATCATTTAAAATAGACTTTGTGACGTTGGAGAGGGGGATATTGATGTTTGCGAAGCGCCTTAAACAGCTGCGTAAATCGAGGAAATTAACGATGCAAGAAGTTGCTGATTATTTAGGAGTTGCGAAAAGCACCTATGCAGGCTATGAATCCGGCTATCGACAGCCGACTCTTGAATCCATTCAAACTATTTCACGCAAGCTGCGCACTTCCGCTGATTATCTTCTTGGGCTTACTGATTATCCTGAGCCGCCAATCGAGCTCAATCATAATGCGAAGGAATATTTGAATTATGAACAGCTGCACTGGGATGGGGTTCCTTTGGAAAAGGACGATCTGGATTTAATTCGCAACTTGCTCGAACGTGTACTCCGTGATCGCACCTTGCCAAAGGATGGATGATCTATTCACTATATCTATATTTGATTAAAATAAGGAACTCCAAACGTTCTTAGCTTCAACCGCCCATCAATTGCAGCAGCTTCGCCTCGAATTGCCCTTGAAGCTGCAGCATGAGATCGCTGAACGTTTGCTCCCACTTATCCGTAATTTCTGCCTCCACATTATCCTTTTCTGCTTGTGCAATAATTCCCTGCATTTTCGTACTGCATGTCGCTTCCACCTTCGAAAGCCCATCCATCCATTTCTGGCTTAACTCCTGAAACGCGTAAGGATCAGACATATCCAATTGTGCAACACTTGTTTCCGCCCCTGCCAATACATCATTCATATCCTGCGTACACTTAGCTTGAATCTGAACAATCTGCTGCTCATACTTTTCTGTTGACGTAATTGGAGCTTCCGTTTCCGGCACATTTGGCTGATCAGGCGAAGGCGTTGGCTTTGGTTTTGTCGTTGGCGTTGACGTTGAACCATCATTCGGCTTCGTCTCCGTCCCTTTGTTCGGTTTAGTTGTACTTGATGGCTTCGTCGTCTGAACGGGATTTTCATTTTCCCCAGCCGGCTTATCCGCCTCTTTCTCCGGCAGTACAGCTTCCCCTCCACTTCCAGCAGGCTTACCTGCCACCTGTTCCACTGGTTTGCCGGTTTTGTCAGTCGTTGGCGGTACGCCATCTACAGTTGGACTCGTTTTCTCAGGCGCTGTCCCATACAGTTCTTCCTCACTCAGCTGTGCTTGCTCGTTTAATGCTGCGCCATTCGCATTCACAATAAGTGATTGTTGTGAGGATTCATTCCAATAGAGACCGCCCCACACAAATAATAGAATAAGCGTTAATGAGCCTAAAATAATATTAATCGTATCCGGCTTTTGAAGCCGCGGACGCCGTTTCTTCCTTGCATGATGCTTGCTCATATTATGCTCATACCACCTTCCGTTTTGAATAGAAAGAAGCCAGTCTCCTTTCTCTTAGACGAGAAGGAAGACTGGCTGCTTTTTGTTAAGATCGCATGATTTCCGTAATAATGGTAGTAAGCAATTTGTTGACCTTGCTTTTCGTTTCGTTTATCGCCTTATTTTTCAGCGCATTCGTTGTTTTTACTTTATTGATCTCATCAACAGCTACATTTCTAGCCTGTACAACATCCATGATCAGTTGTGCCTTCTGCTCATCGTTAGTCGCTGCTTTCAGCTTTTTCTTAACCTCGTTCAGCTTGCTATCCAATTCTTCAGCTATTCTCTTAAACTCTGCCTTAGGATCAATTTCGACATCTTCATTAACGAGCGTCACCTCTTGCTGGAAAATCACTTTAGCAGAGCCGCCGTATGGATTCACTAACGTCGCTTGAATAACAGCCGTACCATTAGCAACCTTTTTCGGAATCGTTACTTTCCCTCGCGAATCGACTGTGACATCTTTGCTTCCCGATACTTTCTTCCATTTCAAGAACGAGGATGGCAAAACAGTGCCAAGCAGCTTCAAGCTGTATTCATGCTGCCTTCCGCTAGCCGTAATCTTCACCGCCGAAATAACTTCTGAACGGATATAAGCAACTGTTAATGCGTTAAGGGCCCGCTCATCATATTTAAGCTTTAGTTGGAATTTAAAAACAGATAGTCGTACATCAGCCGATTTAACACCTAAGTTGTTCAGCGCCTCGCTTAATGCATAATCATCCTTTTTGGATAAAATTTCACCCATGGCTTCCATAATAACCGCATTTATTTTTTCCTTGTTGCCGAGCAGCTGAGCGATCTCCTGCGGCTTCATATCCGAGATAATTTTGCGAACGGTCCCTTCAACACCAAGGCGGTCAGCTCCATCACCGAACAACAGAACGAGGAAATCATCCATGCTGAGGCTTGTTACCCCGCCTGCAGCGGCAATCGTCTTCAGTGCAGCACGGAATTCTGGATTCGTTCGAATCGCTTCAAGTCCCTTCGCTTCTGGATCATATTGCAGGGAGCCTACAGACTGAATGATCTGGAACACAGTCTTCTTCAGCTCCGCTTGATTAACCGATGCGGGAAGCTTAGGAGCAATCTTGACCCAGACAGGATCAATAAGGGATTGATCCTTGGCAAAATCAAGCTTGGCGATCTCATCGCGCAAATTGCGTACATCCTGCACATCCGAAGGATCTCCAGCAAGCAGTGCCGCGTGAAGCTTATTCATTCTCTCAAGGAATTCTTCTGCTGGGAAGTGTTCTCCCTCTCCATTTGTAGCTGTTAACGTAACCTCTTTCTCAAAAATAACTTTAGCTTGTCCACCATATGGGTTAATCAACGTCGCTTGAACAACCGCCGATCCGCTGGCAACGCCTCGCGGAAGCGTAACCGTACCGCCAGTAGATACTTTCACATCTTTGCTTCCAGATACTTTGCTCCACCGCAGCGCAAGCGGCGGAACATCCACGCCGAACACCTTCAAGCTGAATTTTTGCTCACGGCCGTCTTCACTGATTTTAACAGCCTCGACAGCTTCGGAGCGCATATGAGCGATAATTAGCGCTTGAATTGCTGGCTCATCCATCTTCAATCGAGCTTGGAAGTTAAGCATGGTTGCAGCAGACTCCTCCGCCGTTACACCCAACTGGCTTAAAACGGAGCTGAACTTATAATTGCCGGTTTCACTTAGCAGCTCCTCTGTCTTCTGGAGCAGCAGTGTGGAAATCGCTTGCTTATCTCCAATCAACTGCAGCAGCTGAGTCGGTGACAGGCTGGCAAGCTTCTGCCTTATAGCACCATCTACACCTGGAATAACACCACCATCGCCAAATAAAAACATGAGAATATCGTCTATTACAAAGCTAGTTTCGCCGCCTCCGGCTGCTCCAAGCTCAGCTAACACAGCACGATATTCTGGATTTTTGCGAATCTCCTCTAAACTTGCAGCCTGCGGGTCATATGGAATCAAGCTAATTTCCTTAACCATATTGAATAAAACAGCCTTCAGCTTTGCTTGGTCTGCTTCTGCGGGCAGCTTAGCCGTAATCTTCTTCCAAATCGGATCAATTAAATTGTGATCCTTAGCAAAGTCCAGCCCGGCAAGCTCATCACGCAAATTGCGAACAGCCCCAATATCTGCTGGATCTCCTGCTGCTAGAGCAGAATGCAGCTTATTCATCCGCGCAAGGAATGACTCTACAGGAAATTCGGTCTCATGCGAAATTGCAGCGTTTAAGGTTACCTCTTGCTCAAATATGACTTTCGCCGAGCCACCGTATGGATTAATAAGCTTAGCCTGAATAACAGCTGTGCCGGTTTTCGCAGCATCCGGTATAGTTACGACACCCGTAGGCAATACCTTTACATTAGAATCGCCGGATACCTTTGACCATTGCAGCACTTGTGGGAAAAGATATACGCCGAACACATTTAAACTATACGAATGCACACGACCGGTGTAGTCTATTTTCACGCTTGACTTCACGCTTGATCGAATATACGCCACAGTCATCGCGCTGATCGCAGGCTCGTCCTTCTGAAGCTTCACCTGGAAGTTTTGTACGGTCGCTCTTACATCCTGCGGCGTCACGCCTAAATTTTTCAAAATAGAGCTGAACTTGTACTCCTTTGTCTCACCCATCAGCTTCTCCATCGCTTGAAGAAGAACCGTTACAATGCCCTGCTTATTGCCAAGCAGCAAAATCAGCTCCTCCGGAGACTTCTCCGCGATCAGGCTGCCAATCGTTCCTTCCACGCCTTTACGGTTGCTGCCATCGCCAAACATAAAGACAAGAAAGTCTTCTAATCGGATGTTCTCGTCACCGCCGGCAGCTGCAATCGTCTTTAACGTTGCACGAAACTCTGGATTCGTGCGAATAGCCTCCAAATCAGAGGCTTCAGGGTCGTAACGGAAGGAGCCTACAGCCTTGATCAACCGGAACAGGCTCGCTTTAAGTTCTGCTTTATCGGCAGACTCAGGAAGCTTCTCGCTAATTTTGGTCCAAATCGGATCGATCAGCTGCTGATTTGTTGCTTCATCCAAACCGGCAATTTCATCTCGCAAATTTTTAACCTCTTGCATGTCCTTCTTGTCCCCAGCTGCTAGTGCTGCATATAGAGCCTGCATACGCTCCAAAAACACGCTTGAAGGCAGCGCAGCTTCTGCGGCACTCGCCGCTTGAACAAATCCCAGCTTCTCGGTCAGCCCTTTCTGGCTGAGCGGCAATCCGCCTAGCGATGCTGTAAGCATAGAGATCGCCAGCGCAGATAAGGTTACTTTTTTTCGAAACGTCATTTCATTCACCTCTGGTCATTAGTTTGGTTTAAAATTGTAATACAGGTATTTGCTGCTTTACGCCTTGATTAAGGCTAGGGCGGCCTACGGAGTAATAAACAAATTCAGTACCAACCAAATGCTCCTCTTCGAAAACATTGCGGCCGTCAATCAGAATCGGACTCTTTAATACTTGTTGAAGCAGTCCAAGGTCAACATGCGAGAACTCCTCCCACTCTGTCAGCAAGCAAAGCGCATCCGCATCTTTTGCCGCTTCCATCGCGTCCTCGCACCATTCAACACCGCTAATTTCATATAAAGTGCGGAAGTTGTCAGTCGCAATAGGGTCATAAGCCTTGACCTTAACGCCGTTGTCCACCAAATGTTGAATAATTTCCGATGCTGGCGAATCGCGCACATCATCGGTATTCGGCTTGAATGCAAGCCCCCATACTGCAATCGTCTTGCCTGAAAGCTCACCTTGAAATATCGTCTCCAGCTTRCGAATGACGTTAAAGCGTTGATCCTGATTGACCTCTACTACCGAGCGCAGCAGCTTGAACTCATAATCAACATGTCCGGCAATTTGAATTAAGGCGCTTGTATCTTTAGGAAAACAAGAGCCCCCGTAGCCGATTCCCGCTTTTAGGAATGATGGGCCAATTCGCTTGTCATAACCCATTCCTTCAGCTACCTTCGTTACATCTGCGCCTACCTTCTCGCAAATATTAGCGATCTCATTGATAAATGATATTTTGGTAGCTAGAAATGCATTGGACGCATATTTAATCATTTCAGCGCTGCGAATATCCGTAATGACGATTTGTTCCGTTAAGGGAATATGAAGCAGCTTCATAATTTCTGCTGCGCTTTGTGAGCTGGCTCCAATAATAATGCGATCGGGATGCAGCGTATCTTGTATCGCCGAGCCCTCGCGCAAAAACTCTGGCAGCGAGATACTGTCAAACAACTCACTCGTGTGGGAGGCGATGACGGTTGCTAGACGTTCATTCGTTCCAACGGGTACAGTGCTTTTTACCGCTATGATTTTATAACCGTTCATCGCCTTAGCAATCTCTATGGCTGCTTGGTCAATGTAAGATAGATTAGCCTCGCCATTTGGCAGCGGCGGTGTTCCTACCGCCAAAATGATAATGTCCGATTGCTGTACCGCGCTTCGCAAATCAGTCGTGAAGGTCAGCATTCCTGCTGCTCGGTTCGACGCTGCGAGCTCCTTGAGGCCTGGCTCATAGATCGGAATGCCGCCAGCGTTTAGTGTCTCAATTTTGCGCGGGTCCTTGTCTACGCAAATGACGCGATTGCCAAGCTCCGCATAACAAATGCCCGAGACGAGCCCCACATAGCCAGTTCCAATAACCGTGATGTTCATGCTATTCGCTCCTTCATTGAATGATTTATTTATACGGTGCATATTTGCATAATCTCATTCCAATCGAAGGCAAGCCGGACGATGTCCTCTTCTATAAGCTCCGTCCCTGTCTGAATTTCGATAATGTCCATTTCTGTTTCTGCGCGCAGACTATGAAGGCTTTCTTTCGATATCGTTAGCACATCGCCTGATTTCACTTCAAAGCTTCGACCATTCAGCACCATGACGCCATGTCCGGCAACAATCGTCCATACCTCGTCTCTCAGCAGATGATATTGATAGCTTAAGTTACGTCCTGGCGCAACGCATATTCGTTTAGTCAGCACTTCCTTGCCGTCGGGATATTTCAAATAATCAAGCACACGATAGCGGCCCCAACGACGCTCCTCATACATCGGACGCTGGTCGGAATGCTTCATGACCTCCTTGATCATAGGACTAGCCGCTTTATCCGACACCAAAATTCCGTCCGGACTCGCCGCTACAATGACATTCGATACATTCAGCAGCGTAATCGGGATGTCGAGCTCATTAATGACATGCGTGTTCGTTGAATCTCCCGAAATAATCCCTTTTCCAATAAGCGGCGTTTCAATTTCCTCGGTCAAGGTGTTCCAAGTTCCAAGGTCTTTCCAATCGCCCTCATATGGCAATGCCACGATATGATTGGACTTTTCTACGATTTCATAGTCAAAGCTGTTTTTCGGCATCTTCCCGTATTGCTTCAGCATCTCGTCGTATTGAATCGGCAGTTCATTAGCAATCAGAATGTTAATGAGAAAATCAAGYTTGAATGCAAAAACCCCGCAGTTCCAAAGTGCAGCCTGCTCAATCATGGCTGCCGCTTCTTCTTCGCGGGGTTTTTCTCTAAAGCTGTTTACATTGACATAATTGTTCGCCTCAGCTGCAAGCTCAGGAACGATATAGCCGTATTTTTCCGAAGGATATGTTGGCTTCACGCCCATAAGCGCTAAATCTGCTCCCGATTTATTCAAAACCAGCTCAAGCTCCTTCGTCTTATGGAAAAACGATTGCTCCACGTAGGGATCAACTGGCATGACAACGATTGTTTCATTCAAGCTTACGCCTTGCACCGAATATAAATAGGTTGCTGCGAGCGCGATAGCAGGGAAGGTATCCCTTCTTTCCGGCTCGACGATCACTTCAATCTCGCTTCCGAGCTGGCTGTGAATCATATCTACCTGCGGCTTGCTTGTTGCGATGTAAGCATGCTCGCGTAAACCCGCCTTCGTGATTTGTCCCCATACGCGCTGAACCATCGATTCACGCTCGCCGCTCTCGTCTTTTAGCACCTTCAAAAACTGCTTGGATCTCGATTCGTTCGACAACGGCCACAGCCGCTTGCCCGAGCCTCCGGATAGAAGAACAATCTTCATGTTGATTCCTCCTAATCGTTTTTATGATACGGTGATTCGATTCGCACTTACTCTCTTCGATATGCCAAGATCATTATGCTTCGTTCTTCACCACCAGCTGCGCTGACTTGATCCCGCTGGTCCATGTATTGTAGTAATTCGAGTTTTTGCCATATGAGTTATCGAGCAGCGTATTAGGCTTGTCCATCAAGCAGGATAATATATGCCCGTGCAGCCTAGAGGTTTGCACGATGCGATAGCCGCTGAAGCGCTTGACCGCTTTGTCTACGAGATAGTCGGAGTACTTGCCCCATATCGCCTGCATCGGCAGAGGGACACCGCTTTTTGTCATCATTTGCCCGATCATCTTAATTGATTTTTTCTCGACGCGATTGTATAGGGAAGCCCAGTCCAAATAATCGCCTCTCCCTGCCAGTTCAAAGCTCGCCTGCTCGCTTGTCTTCTCGATGTCGGTACGGAAGAAGCAGAGCAGCTCCTTGCCGGGGCTGCTTTTGGGCAAAATCGGCCACAGCTGATGTGCCATATCCGGCGATAAGTATACGCAGCATTTATCAAATTTTTGAGCTGCTATCCCATAGGACAGCGTATCCCGTACAAAAAGATGAACATCCTTATGCGCGTTAAAAATACGCGCCGTGCGATCATACTCCGCTTCCTTCTCGAAGAAAATCGTCTGCGGCAGCAGTACAATTCGGTGATTAGGATAATCCTTTACGATTTTCTCCCGCAGCTTCTGATGAACCGGGTACAAATCACCAAAGTTGCCTCCGCCTTGAAGCACGATAATTTGATCATTCGGAATGGTCAGCTTGTCTGGAAAATCAAGAACGCTATAACGCGCAGCCACGCGGATATGATTGTCTTTAAAAAACGCCTCTGCACCCTTCATAATGAGCAAATCGCCGCCATTGTTGTAAACGGGATAATCGATATAATAAATGCTTGAACCCGGTGGTATCACCTTCGTAATTCGGAGAAGCATCTTTTTGAGCCCCTCCATCGGATGTACCTGTGCTTCAACTTGCATATCAACGCGCTCCTTTACGTTGTTTTTTGTCTTTCAAACGCTCAATTAAAAAACGGAAATCATTTTTATCAAACAACATCCCTGATAGCTTTACTTGGAAAATAATTCTCATCGAGGCCAACGTCACTACTAAACGAATGACTGCACCGATTAATAAAGCAAGTGCAATTCCATTTAGCCCATACAAGGGTGTAAACAGAAAAAACAATCCGATGGTTGCCGCTAAGGCAATAAGCTGGCGGACAAGCACCAGCCCTGGACGGCCCATCGCATTAAACGAGGATGCCAAGATCCATGAGCCCCCGCCGAGAATGCATTCGAACGACAGCAGATAGAAGGCCCCGCTTGCTTCAAGGAACGGCGCTCCGAACAGGATGCCCATCAGATAACGCCCGATGAACATGCTCGGGATGACGACAATCGTCATCAGCAGCATCGATAACCGAAAAGCCCTGCCTACCGTTGCGATGATGGCTGACTTCTCCATGCCGGTAACCTTCGGGAACACAACGTTCGTAATCGCCATCTGTACGACATTGAATACGCGGGACAGCGCATAAACGACCGTATACAACCCCAGTTCTCTAGCTGTCAGCATCGATAGAATGACAAGCTTGTCAAACTGTGTGTAAAGCGTGCCGAGAAGCTCCACTCCGAACACTTTGCTGCCATAGCCAAATAACGCTTTCGCTGCCAGCCGATTGCCGAGTCCCTTCAACCAGTTCATCTGAAGCGTTTCTCTTAAACTATAGAGTGACCATGAAACGACAAGCACGCTGGTTACGAGAAATACAAGCGAAGCATTATGCAGGCTTAAATCACCAATCGCCCATAACCCCAAGAGCCCAACCAGATTGCACAGCGGAACCAATAAGCGCACACCGTTATAAATGTTAAACTTGCCAGTACTTTGCGCCAGCGCAGATATTAAATTGATAGCGAGCAGAATCGGCAACATGAGTACCGTATACCATCTCGTAATTTGAATGATGTCAGCAGGATAGTTGCCAAGCCATACCGGCAGCCATACCCACGCGACCACGCCAATGATGATGCTGACCGGAATTTGAAATAGAAAACCCGCTCTAACAAAATCGCTGCCGCTGCCTTTGTTTTGCTTCATATTATAAATAAGAGAGGTCGGCAGGCCGAAGCCAACAAGACCCGCGAGAAGCGTTGGCCAAAACAAAATGGCTGAAAATTCGCCCTTGCCAACAACACCGAACATACGCGCCGTCACGATGGACGTCAGCGTGCTGATAACCATGACTAGCAGGTTCGTTGCACTCGTGCGCATAATCGTTTGAACGAGGCCGTTGCCTCTCCACGCTTTTGAAATAGCAAGCTGTGCCATAGCTTTCCGTCAACCCCTACCGTTATAGCGCAGAATGCCGACTAATGACCCGTTGCGATAACATATTTTCACGACTTGACTGATGAATTTCTTAAAATGAAAAATCGACAGCAAGGATGTTCCGATTGCCTGAATCATTCGGATCACATGTTTTACGATAGCAAAGAGGCTTCGATCCTGCCGCTTAACCGCATCGCTCACGCCTTGCCAGAAGATCCGCTTCAAAAACCATTTTTTTGTCGTTCTCTCCTTGGCAATTTTGTGTTGAACGGATCCATATGGCGTATAAAATACTTTGTAGCTTTCACGAATTCGTGCGATAAGCTCACTTTCCTCACTTGAAAGCAGGTTTGTGCCTACCCGCCCAAGATCCTCTCGGAACGGCTTATATTTATGAAAGACGCTTGCCCGAAACGCAACGTTTGCGCCATATGGAATGGACGGTGCAGGCATTTCCTTCACAACGTTTGCATAATCAAGAATCGTGAATACCGAGCGATGCTCCTCTGGAATCCAGTCCGGCTCAGCCGCTTCCCAGATCGGATCAATTTTGCCGCCTACACAGCCAATCGCCGGATCGCTTTCGAATACGTTCACAATATGCTGCACCCAGTCCCGCGAAGCCAACGCATCATCATCCAAAAATAAAATGAATTCACCGTTTGCTTCCTTAATCGCTCGATTGCGGGCTACCGACAAACCAAGCTTGTTCTCAAAAATATACCGAATGCTTGGACCATACCGATATGCAAGCTTGCCTACCACTTCAGCCGTATTGTCTGTTGATCTGTTGTCGATTACAACAATCTCGATTTGTTCCCGCTCAAAGCTTTGAGCGATTACGCTCTCTATTGCCTCTCCCGTATCCTTCGCCCGGTTATGGGTGCAGATGGCCACCGTTACCTTCATCCTTTATCCCCATCCTTGGTAAACATTTTTTATCCTCTGTGCGATCGCGCTCCAGTCGAGCTCCTTAAGCACTTCTTCGTACTTAGGCGTCTTATGCTCTCTCTTCACATTTAACGCGGCTTTCATTGCATTTTCGAGACCGTTATAATCGCTTGGGTTGTAGCTCACGACCATATCCTCCATAAAATACTCATCGATAAAATCATTGTCAGGCATGACGATCAGCTTCCTGAACGAGAGGCCAAGTATCGCAGAGCCGGAGGTCGTAATTTCCTTGTACGGCATCACCATCACATCAACGGCGCTAATCAAGTCAGCCACTGCTTCATTTGGAATGAAGCGCAGGTCCAAAATAATGTTTTCCTTATCCTCTACCCGCTTCAAATAGGATTCCATTTGCTTGTCCGCTTTGCCCGCAATGATCAGATAGGTATTTCGAGTTTTGAACGCATTAAACGCTTCAATTAAATCCTCGACACCCTTATACGCTTTGATTGCCCCTAAAAACAAATAAACATCAGCTTCTTCGCTGATGCCATAAGACGCTCTGAAGTTGAAGCCTGCAGGCTTATACACGCCAAGATAATGACCATGCTTTACAACAAAAAGCTTGTTAGCCGGCACTCCGAATTCCATCATAACCTTACGTTTGATCGACTCCGAAGCAATCAGCAGCTTGCTGCAAAATTTGCAAATGATCGTTCGCATGTAACGCTCCAGCCGCTTAAACTTAACCTGATGCGGATACAGGTTATGAATCGTCCAAACCAGCTGCACTTTTCGCAACTTCAAATAAATCATCGTCATTATAAATATGATCGATTTCACCATGAACAACAGCAGATTATCATTCTGATAGGCATGATGCATCCAGTGAATATGGACGATGTCGCCAGCTTTCGCTTGCCCGACCTGAAGCGCTAGCTTGCCATGCTGCAAATCCTTCACTTCCATGCCTGCACTGCTGAGTGAATCGGTCAATAAATCATTGTAAAAGTTCAATTCGCTTGATTTTGGCCACATCCATACTTTCATCGCCGTACGCTCCCTTTAGTTATATCTGCGAACCCATTCCTTCGTAATCTGGAGCTCGCGAATAATCTTTGCGGGTGCACCGCCTGCCAGCACATTATCCGGAATATCCCGCGTTACGATGCTGCCTGCAGCTATGACTGAACCGCTGCCAATCGTTACGCCAGGCAAAATAACAGCTCCGCGTCCAATCCACACATTGTCCGAAATGACGATGTCCTTGCTGCCAGCTCGGTCTTCCATATCTACGGGGTGGAAGTTCGTATCGATAATGTTCACCATCGGACCGATAATCGTGTTGCTGCCAATTCGGATCGACTTCGTGCAGCCAATGTCGAGGCCATAATTAAAAAACACATTATCCCCTACCCAAAGCTCCGCCTGCTTCTCTACGGTAACCGAAGAAGGCAGCGGCTTCGCATGGAAGGAAACATTTTTCCCAACGATGAACCGCCCTTTGTTTCGCAAGGCCAGCTTTCCGGAAATACGGCCAAGCCTGCCAACTGAACTCGCCTTGATTGGCAGTATGGCAGCCCCTTTTAATACAGCCATGAGCTTGCCGAAGCTTAATCGATTATATACGGTGCTCATCTGACCATCCCGCCTGCCGCTTCCGATTTTAAGTTTGGCGCAAGCAGCTCACGATATGTCGACTCCACCTTCTTCGCAATGGAGCTCATATTAAAGTCGCTCATTACGCTTGCATAACCTTGGCTTGATAGTTCCTCATAATCAACTTCCCCATCGTAGACGCTTCTCATCGTCTGATACAGCTCTTCCACATCGCCGTCCTTCACGATGAAGCCGCCTCTCGTATGATGGATAATTTCTGGCGCTCCGCCCGAATCTGCAACGATAACTGGCGTTTCAACGAGCATCGATTCAATAATGACTCTGCCAAACGGTTCGTTAAGGGAGAAGTTTATCGTTAAATCACATTCCTTCATCACATCTAGCGGTTTTTTGCTGTAGCCATAGAAGACCACATGATGCTCCAAGCCGTAGGTCAGCACCTTTTGGATCATGTCATTGTAATAGTCATCCGATCCGTCAACGGATGCATCGCCCACGATGAGCAGCTTCCAATTGTTCCGATTGCTGTCGCTCAGTTTCTTCACTGCCTCGATCATGAGATGGTATCTTTTCCATTCCACAATCCGGCCGAACGTGCCGATGACGAGTGTATCATCCTCCATAAAGGCTCTGCTCTTTCTCGTCAAAGCAAGCTCTGGATCAACACCGTTATAAATGATCGTCTTGTTGCTGCCCTGAATCGAATTGGCTACAAAATGCGAAATGCATATTACCTGATCAAAAAATTTAGGCAGCACTTGGTTGAACATACGCAAATGGGTATAGTCGCGATGATGCCAGATCAGCTTTGACTTCGTCATAAACTTTAGCGGAGCTGTGTACCAAGGTGCGCGCCAGCCGTTGGCATGAACGATGTCGATGCGATTTTTACGAACAAAGGACTGAATCTTAAGCACCGTTTCGATATAACCTAAGCCTAGTTTTTTCTTAATGCTGCCCAGCTGCAGCGGAAAATGAACATAATCCGATCTAATTTCATTTAGATACGCCGCATCGCGAGGGCTTAACAAGAAAATCCGATATTTTGACGTGTCCAAATAATTGATGAGATGGATCAGGCTTTGCTCAGCGCCGCCCTTCTTATCCGCGTGGGTAACAAACAACACATTCGTTTTACTTCGACTCATATTAGAGCACCTGCTTTACTGGATAACTGACGTCCAAGGATTGCATATAGGTTTTCAATACTTCTTTGTGATTGTAATGGGTGCGCAAGAAGCTTTGCGATGACTCCAGCAATGATTTTGCCCTGTGCGGATCATCGAATAACTGCTTGATTTTCCCATAAAATTGCTCCGGCCGATCAGCGACCATGATATGCTCGTTATCTACAAGTCCTGTTCCCTCGTAGCCGATGGAGGTGGAAATAACCGGCAAGCCGTTCTGAATCGCTTCAATCGTCTTCAGCTTGACGCCCGCTCCGTTCTGCATCGGGTTAACGAATAAATAGCCGCTTCGGTATATTTCATCCAAACTCTTTGGCGTATCATGTACAATGACATTCTTTAGGTTGTAGCTCTCGAGCCAGCTGAGGCTCTGTTTTCTGCTGTTCCCTGCTATTATGAACTTATAGTCCGGCTCCTTCAGCATCAGCGGGTGGATATGCTCCAGATACCACTGAATTGCTTCTCGGTTGTTCGGCATAAATAGGGAACCAATGAACACGACATGCTTACTGCGAAAATCACTAGCTTCGAAGTTGACCTTCGTAACCGGAGGCGGAAGGAACAAGCTTTTTGCAGCAGGATGCTGTTTGCGGAAGCTTTCAAATTCCTTGCTCGATATAAACAAGTATTTATCCACCTTCTCCAGCATTTTTTTTTGCAAAATCGTGAATTTGCGGCTCTCCATGTGGTAATACATTTTGTGAACGACGTTTTTGGTGCTATTGGCTAGCGCCTTGAAATAGACCGCTTCATCGTTATGCACCCGCAGGATAACCGTATCATGCTTGATCTTTGGATTTTGCAAAACCGGATACACATAGTCGCCTTCAAGAAGTACATAATCGTAATCTCCTGCCAGCTCTACATTACTTAACTCGCTGCGCGACTGCACCTGCATCGGAATAACATGCAGCAGATCAGCCAGCTTGCTTCTTCGATCACATAACGTGATCTCTTCCACGTAATTATATACTGTGTCCATATCTTCCTTAGATGGCATCTGCTTGCCGCAAACGAGCAAGTGGATCTTCCAGCCAAGCTCCGCGAGCACCTTGATTCTCCCCCATGTGTCTACCCTTCCGCCATGATCGGCGGGATAGGGAAAATCACTGCACACCACAAGCATCTTCATTTGGATACCCCCGACCTTTTTGGTTGATCTATATCGTTTTTGCCTAAATAAAGGCTAATAAAAGCAAATAGCAGCCATATCTCATATTTAATCTCCAAGGAAACAAGAAGCATTGAAAATAAGATAAAAACTAAAGCAAGAAATAATATAGAGCTGGATTTCACTTTGACGATCAGGTTTTTGGCAAGCAGATAAAAGAACACAACTGCGAAGAGCCCGCCAAACATAATCCATTGGAAAAAGCCCGATTTGACGCCTAAGTTTTTGTCCGAGCCCGAATATTGCAACAGCTCCCCCGCATTAATTTGGCTGATGCCAAATGTATTGTAATAGAAATGGGACATCATGCTGATCGAATCATTCACATACTTATCGAAATACATGAGATATGCTCCTGTGCCAACCCCGAGCGGATTGTGAAACACCGTAATCAGCGCGATGATGATCGTTCCCATACGCGTGTAGGAAGATGTGTAGTTTTCGATGTCATTACTGAACGAGCTGACCAGCCCCGCAGAAAAATTAGTGATGAACATATACATGGCCAGAACGACTGAGATGAGCAAAACAAAATTTTTCTTTTTTCGAAAATCCAAAAACTTAATCATCGTCACGACTAACGTGAACAAGCTGATAATCATAAACCCTTTGGAGCCTGTAATAAATAAGTAAAACAGAAAAAAACCTGAAGCATAAACGATCGTTAGCGTCTTGCCGAAGCTGTTCAAATACTTTGTCAGATATACCAAAATGGATGCATATACGACCACGATGGAGCCCGTCGTGCTGCTCTCCGAGGTCAACATCCGAACCCTCCAATAAGGGCTGCTCCCTGCATGCAAATACGTGAAGGCGTTCGGCATACTCATAAGCTCCAAGATCATAATGACCGTCAGCAGCGTAACGATTGCAAGGAAGCAACCATACAGCGTCTTAAAGCTTGTAATTTTGGAAAAAACGAGCTGCATATGCCTGATATAAAGCAGGATGAGCACAAAATAAATAAGTACCTTTATCGCTTTGCCAAGCAGACTCTCTGATCCGAAGCTGTAGCTGCCTTGAATGAATTGAATTAGCAAATAGGCAATGCTGATAAAGCACAAATATAAAATAAATCCGAATATATACTTCTGCAGCATGCTGCCATGCATCACCCGCTTATGCTTCGCCAGCAGCCCAATTTCGCATAACACAAACAGCGGAACCAGCAAAATAATGGGTGACCTGCCAATCTCGCCGATTATATTGACTAACGGGAAATCCTGGTAGACGGTCAGCACCAGCAAGAAGCATAAATAAATCGCCAAAAAGATTTGCTGCTTCTCTTCTTTTTTGGCTAATTTAGCTTTAATCACTAGATTGCTTTGCAAGATTTGGCTCATCTTCTCTCCATCCCCGTAAATCTAGACGTATTTTTTGACGGCGGAGGATAACGGTTTGCTTGATTTCTGCAAGGCTTCCTCGTAAAGCCGCTCGATTTGGTCGTTCATTTTATCCGAATGGAATTTCTCTTGGAAAATGTCCCATCCCGCTAAGCCAAGCGCTCTCAGCTTCGGCTTGTCCAGCTCATGAATGATGTCTGCCAGCTCCTGCTTATTATCGAAGTCGAATACATACCCGTTAACGCCATCGCTAATAATTTCCGGCAGCGCACCTCGATTGCTCGCAATAACCGGTTTCTTATTCCGCAGCGCTTCAATGGCGACGATGCCAAAGCCTTCCCAGCGTGATGGAATAATGACCGCATCACAGGATTGCATATAACGATCGATCTGAGAATTATCCACCCAGCCGATCTTAATTGTGTTCTCAGGAAACTTGTATTCAACTTCCTTCAGCACCGTATCGCCAACCAAATATAGGCGAACGTTTGTAAACTGATGCTTGTTGAACACCTCAAGCAGTAGATCAAACCCCTTCTGCCGATCGAAGCGTCCTACATAAAGTAGATGAATCATGTCAGGATCAGTCTCGAAAGGCGGGGTGCTTACTTCCGACGTATCCGAAACGCCGTTATAAACGACTACCGACTTGGCTGCTGGCAGTCCATAATGCATGGCCTTCTCATATTCATGCCTCGAAATATTGATAATGAAATCAGTCCGAAGTGCGAGCGTCTTCTCAACTAAGGCGAATATCCGCTGCTTCCACGGCTTTATATCCATCAGAAAAGCCCAGCCATGCGCATTATAGATGACGATCGGGCGCTTGCTCTTGAAAAAAAACAACGTCCGCAGGAAAACACCTGCGAACGTTCCGTGTACATGTACAATATCAGGCTTGAAGTCCTTTACCTTACGATGAATAGCTTTCATGGCTTTCACAAAATAAGCCGGCTTCCTCTTGTAAGGGTACAAGCACAATCGATCTTGGCTAATTTGAAGCGACTCAGGGCTCGAATTCTGCTCAGAAGCCATAAGAAAAATATCATGTCTGCTCGCTTGGTAGCTCAGCACCTCGTTCAAGTGCGTCTCGATACCGCCCTTCGTAAACTCCGAAATATGCAGGATTCTTGCCATTTTTATCAACTCCTTAAGTTTTGCGTAGCAAAACTGACTTCGTAAGCATTAGCTTAGTTTTGCGTAGCAAAACTGACTTCGTAAGCATTAGCATAGTTTTGCGAAGCAAAACAACTTCGAAAGCTTTCACACTCTAAAAAGCATCCTGAGAGCCGACTAACGTTTTCACCGTTCTCAGCATAATTTTGAAATCGAACCAAATGCATCGCTTCTGAATATAAGTTAGGTCAAGCTCAACCATTTGCTTAAAGCATAGATTGTTTCTGCCGCTTACCTGCCAAAGTCCCGTGCAGCCTGGCGTTACGGACAAGCGCTGCTTGTCGTACTCCGTATATTCCGCTACCTCCCTTGAAAGAGGCGGCCTTGGACCAACCAAGGACATTTCGCCCCTCAGCACGTTCAGCAGCTGAGGCAGCTCATCGATGCTCGTTTTGCGAATGATTTTACCGATCTTTGTAATGCGCGGATCATCCTTCATCTTGAACATTGCACCGCTAATTTCGTTCTTATCCAGCAGATCCTTCAGCTTGTCCTCGGCACCCGTCAGCATCGAGCGAAATTTGTACATGCGAAACGGCTTCTCATCCTTGCCGATCCTTGTTTGATAGAAGAAGACAGAACCTTTAGGGTCCTCCCACTTAATAAGGATAGCGATGATGATAAACAGCGGGCTTAACAGGATTAAACCGACTAGCGAACCAACAATGTCAATCGTGCGTTTGATAATCGAATACATGCTTACCGTTTGCTGAGCGCTGCGCCTATTCGAATAGTAATCAGAAACGCCGATTACCGCTTCATCCTGATATTGTGGAGGTGTCATCTTCTATCACTCCTTCCAGCTAATAACTGCTTGCTAAGCTCCCGTTCCATTAATTCCTCAAGCTCAGTCATCAACTGATACTTAATTTCATTATTTCTTAAGGCAAAGTCAAGCGTCGTCATAATGAAGCCTAGCTTCTCTCCGACATCATAACGAATGCCTTGGAAATCAAAGGCGTAAACGCCTTTTTCTACGTTAAGCTTTTGAATCGCATCGGTAAGCTGAATTTCGCCTCCAGCTCCGCGCTCATGGCGTCCTAAATATTCAAATATATCGGGAGTGAGCACATAACGGCCCATGATGGCTAAATTAGAAGGCGCTTGTCCTTGCGGCGGCTTCTCTACAAAACGATTGACCTCATAAAGATTGTCTACCCGCTGTCCTGGGTCAACGATACCGTAACGATGCGTCTGATCAACGCCAACCGTCTGTACGCCAATAACCGAGCGGCCGGTTTTCTCATATTGCTCAATAAGCTGCCTAGTGCAAGGGACTTCTGCTTCTACAATGTCATCCCCAAGAAGCACTGCAAACGGCTCGTCCCCAATGAAGTTGCGAGCGCACCATACCGCATGCCCAAGCCCCTTCGCTTCTTTTTGCCTTATGTAGTGAAGATTCACATTTGATGATTTTCTTACCTTTTCCAATATATCCAGCTTGCCTTTTTCTTCTAATATATGCTCAAGCTCAAATGCGATATCGAAGTGATCTTCAATCGCCCGCTTTCCTTTACCCGTTACGACGATGATATCCTCAACGCCTGATTCAATGGCTTCCTCTACAATGTATTGAATGGTCGGTTTATCGACGATCGGAAGCATTTCTTTTGGCATCGCTTTGGTTGCCGGTAAAAACCGTGTTCCAAGTCCTGCGGCGGGGATAATGGCTTTTCTCACTTTTTTCATTTGATTTCACCCTATCCTATTATTTTTTTTGATTGTTAAGGGGCATCTAACCCCTCCTCACGTCACACCCTTGACGATTAACGTCTAAGGTCGGCTGACCCACAGCATGACCGAGTGCCTCCGGTGATAGAGGTGCAGGAGACATTACCTATCTATTTCTTGCTTCTATGAGCTGGAGCAAAGACGATTAAGCTTCTGTCTTTTCTCCGTAGTAGTAAGAGTAGATATCTGAATGATTTCGATTGATCTTATTAAGCACGACGCCGATAAGATTTGCTTTCACATGTTCAAGTGACGCTTTTGCTTTAAGGGCAACATCTTTTTTCACTTTTCCCGAGTCGATCACAAGAACGACCCCATCGCTTTGCGTTGCTACAATTTGAGCATCCGTTACAGACATGATCGGCGGCGTGTCGATAATGACGACATCGTACCGCTCTCTAGCTGTCTTAAGCAGCTCCGCCATTTGCTCCGACGAGAGCAGCTCGGAAGGATTGGGAGGCGTTGGCCCCGCTTGGATAATGGACAGATTGTCCGTATTCGTAAACTGAATGATGTCCTCAAGCTTCAGTTGGTTCAATAAAGCCGTCGTTAAGCCGCTGCGGTTGGACTTCCCAAAGATATGATGCTGCGAAGGCTTGCGGAGATCCGCATCAATCAGAAGCACCTTTTTGTTTGCTTGTGCAAACGCGACTGCCATATTGGCGCATGTCGTGCTTTTGCCCTCGCTTGGCTTGGAAGAGGTGACCATAATAATTTGCAGCTTTTGATTAATTGTCGAGAACTCAATGTTTGTCCGCAGCATCCGGTACCCTTCAGAAATGGGCGATTTGGGATTAAGCTCCGTTATCAAGTTCCATTTAGGAATCAAACGAGACATTTTGTTCCCTCCCTGCATTCGTCTTTAGCGTGGCGTTGCTGCTGTGTTCTGTCGCATCCCGCTCTTCGAACTTCGGAATCGATGTTAGTACTGGTACTTCCAGCAGTGCCTCGATGTCCTCTTCGGTCTTAATTGTGTCATCCAAGTAATCCAGCAGGAAGGATATGCCTACACCTACCATCAATGCCAGCATGAACGTGACCGCAATGTTCATCTTAGGATTCGGAGCAACGGGCCCGTGTTGTTCATGCGGATCAGCTTGGTCCAGCACGGAAACATTATCTACCTTCATCAGCTCTGGAACCGATTTTTGAAAAACGATGGCGATCGCATTCGCGATTTTTGCTGCTTGCTCATAGGAGTCATCACGTACCGATATGGACATGACCTGTGTTTCATTCACTGAGCTTACGCTTACCTTGCCGATGAGCTCGCCGTATGTCACACCGAGATCCGGGTATTGCTTGACAACTCGCTTCATCATTCGCGGCGTTCGCAAAATCTCTTTATAGGTTTTGATAAGTCCGATCGTGGAGTTAATCGATCCAACATCTATGCTCGGAATGAGCGAGCTGCTGTCCTTATACTGGTTAACGATTAACTTTGCGGATGCTTCATACTGTGGTTTGATAAAGTAGCTGGAGTAAATGCCGATGGTTAGACAGCTCACTGAAATAATTAAAGCTATCATCAATAGCCTTCTTTTCACGATGATCCAATACTGTTTTAATTCCAAATCATTTCCTCCATTGCTTTAAAATCATCCGTTGCCGAACTTCACGAAAGTTGTTCTTAATGAATATTAAAATTCTCTCATTATTCAAAACGCGAACTTTTGGGCATCATTTGTTTACAGGAATAGGCTTACCCATGGATTCCTGCTTAGACATAAAATGTTATCATCTCGTGTTATTAATGAACTCATCCACGGTCCCGCCATTCATTACATGCTCCATCATATCGTTAGAGCAGGCTTGCAGGCCGATCTTACCGAGCAGCTGAGATATCAGCTTCGCCATGTCAATCGGTTCATTATGGATTAGGCAGCCAGTTGCCATAAGCAGCTCAGGCAGCGACCTCGCTTCCGATTGACCGTCTTTCTGTAATAGAGAAGGATCCTCGGATAGTATTTTCAAAAACTGCTTCAGCTTTATCTGCTTCTGCTCCTGATTTGAAACATTCATCTCTGAAACCTCCATTCATCAGCTTGCTCATACATTTTGAGTTTTGGAAAGCTTCTTGTCTCTCTTTGCACTCTAGTATGACACAGATGATAATAATTCTTGAGGGAATAAAGACATGGTCACACTTAGACAATCTTGCTCATTTTCATTATGGTTTTCATAAGTACGGACTCCTAATTGATGCGAATAGTGGGATATGCCATGTCATGTTTTTTATCGCCAAATTGATAATTCTGACTATTGAAAGCGCTTAATAAATAATAGGTGAAAGTCCCACTTGGGACTCATGTTTTCCCGCATACTTTTTCCCTCTAACCCATGTAAAATAAAGGTTTTTTTCCTGCTTGCCACTTTCCAACGAACGAAGAATCCAATTAAAATTCCACTAATTTAGCGAAAAAATAAGGGACTATTGACCAGCATCCTACCTAAGCAGCAGTAAAACACCATTCGACATATTTCGCATTCCTCTTTTTCCTGTACGTTTTAACCCCTAACTGCCGCAAATTTACACTTAAAAAACAAAAAAAAGCGGGGTTTGAATTGAAAAAGGGACTATTCGGAGCCTAAAAAGCGGATATTCCATCGTTCTCAGCTAATCGATCATACGTTTCAGCAATCTATATTTTGCACCCTGTCAGGATAAACCAACATCATTCGGGATAAATATAAAGCTTCTAAAGCACTGAAATCATAGAGCATTCCCTATCTTTTTGTCCCAAAATAACGCTTGGCGCTCTTCTACTAACGTCCTACTTCATTGTCTTTCTGACAAGTTTAGTCATCAAAAAAAAGAAGAGCATCGATGTCATCGCCGCTCTTCTTCGCATTTTTTCTACCTATTGTATATTAACTAGAAATCTTACTCCATGACATAAGCCAGAAGCAAAGCAGACGTGCCAACGATGGCATCTGCGTGTGTGCGTTCCATGCCGTGGGAAGCGTGAACGCCCGGTCCGATTAATGCCGCACGAATATTGCTTCCGCCGCGCAGCGCAGCCGATGCATCGGAGCCGTAGTGCGGGTAAATATCTACAGCATAAGCTAGGTTCTCACGCTTCGCTAATTCAATTAACTTAGTCGTCATATTATAATCGTATGGTCCAGTCGAATCCTTGGCGCAAATGGATATATCCTGCTCTGTCGCAGAAAGATCATCTCCCAGCGCTCCCATATCCACCGCAATCATCTCCGTTATATCCTCAGGAATATAAGAACTTCCGTGTCCCACCTCTTCGTAGGTCGAGAAGATCAGCTTGAGTGTATGTGCAGGTGTGTTCCCTTCACGCTTGAACCATTCCATTAATCCAAGCAGTGCTGCTACGCTTGCTTTATCGTCCAAATGCCGTGACTTCACCCAGCCATTCGGAAAGATGCGCACTCGCGGCTCCCACGAAATGATATCGCCTACGGAAATGCCCAGCCCCTCTGTATCTGCTTTGGTTTTCACCAGCTCATCTATGCGAATTTCCATATTCGCTTCTTCGCGCTTCCACTCCCGCGAATCGGAGTATACATGCACAGAGGCTTTCGTAGACAACACCGTTCCCTCATATTTCCGGCCGTCACGCGTGTGAATAATGCAATACTCCCCTTCGACCGTTTGCATATTGTAGCCCCCGATCGACGTGAAGCGAAGCTTCCCATCAGACTTGATCGAACGAACCATCGCTCCAAGCGTATCCAAATGCGCGGTTATGCCGATCACCTTCTCTGAATTGACGCCTGGAATGGTTATCATTCCGTTGCCTTTTGGCGTTATTTCGAGCGAATAGCCAAGCTTCTCTGCTTCCTCTCCTAAATGCTTTACAATGTCCATACAGTACCCGCTAGGGCTTGGAATGTTCAGTAAGGCTTCGAGCTGGCTAAGAATAAAATCCCGATTAAGCTGTTTCGAAAGTGGCAATGACATGATATTGTGCTCCTTTTAAAGCTATATTTTTTATTAGACCAGACTCAAACTCTGTTATGTTAGATTCAATACGATAGCCTACAACATGTAATAAAGGTAATGTTATTACTTTAGCTTCCATAAGCTCTCCTCCATTAGCAGCATTGATCCTTCTATTTTACGCGATTGCGCGTCAGGATCAAAGTCTACCCTCTAATCATCCCGCTTTCGTTATCTTGCTTTTACATTCTAAAATACGTACATACGTTCACTTTCGAGGTTATACTAATGATGGAGGTGAGCAAAATGGTGAAACAACACTCAGAAACATTGACCGAGGAACGGTGGCATGCCATCTTAAGCAACAATGCTGCTTATGACGGGATCTTCTTTTACGCGGTGAAAACGACAGGAATATTTTGCAGGCCATCCTGCAAATCCAAACCGCCCAACAAAGAAAATATTGCTATCTACTCTACGGCCGAGCAAGCTTTATCTGCCCGCTTTCGCCCATGCAAACGATGCAAGCCTACCGGGATGCGCCTGCCTGATGATGAATGGATTCATTTAGCTGCCGAATATATCGACAGAAACTATATGAACAACTTAACTTTACAAGTCGTTGCCGATCAATGTCACGGCAGCCCCTATCACCTGCATCGGACCTTCAAAAAAATCAAACACATGACACCCGTTGAATATATACAGCAATTACGAGTCGATAAAGCGAAGGAGCAGCTGACATCATCCGATTTGTCCATTTCAGAGATCGGTTCAAGCGTCGGCATGCACAACACGCCGTATTTTGTAACGTTGTTTAAGAAGAAGACGGGCTGCACACCCGCAGCCTATCGGCAATTGCACAAACAGGAGGCTGATTCGAATGACCAAACACAGTAAACCGCCCATTTATTGGACATTGCTCACGTACGAAACTTGGAGCCTATACGTTGCAGCCACAACGGAAGGACTCTGTTTTATCGGCTCTCAGAATGAACCGATAGACGAGCTGGTCCAATGGGCAAATACCCGCTATCCAGGCAGCCCTTTACTAGAGAATGTTGAGTTGCTCCAGCCTTATACAATTGAAATAGCTGAATACCTTCAAGGTTCCCGCAAGCAATTCAGCATCTCCTTCCACTATCAAGGAACAGCCTTCCAACAGGAAGTATGGAAAGCACTTTGCGATATTCCTTATGGGGAAACGAAGTCTTATTCCGATATTGCCCATCAAATCCAGCGGCCCGCAGCTGTTCGCGCTGTGGGCACGGCGATTGGCGCTAATCCGATCTTAATTACAATTCCCTGCCATCGCGTCATTGGAAAGAACGGATCGCTGACAGGCTACCGCGGCGGCATAGAAATGAAAACAAAGCTGCTACAGCTGGAAAAACACTAATATGCCGATCGAATATTTATATACACAGCCCAAAACCTTATTGAATAAAGGAACCGGCTTTCTTACCGGCTACAGCCATTCTTTAAATCCTTATACAGGGTGTACGTTTGGCTGTTCCTACTGCTATGTGCGGAAAATGCCTGTTTCTTTATTTCGAGGCGCCGAATGGGGAACATGGGTCGATATTAAGAAAAATGCTGCTGAAGTTTTTCGCAAACAATTTTTAAGAGAAAAGTCTAAAGGTCCGGTTACTATTTTTATGTCATCCAGCACTGATCCCTATCAGCCAATTGAATATAAGGAACAAATTACTCGCTCCTTGCTCGAGGTGATGGTTGATGACCCGCCTGATTTTTTGTTTGTGCAAACGCGAAGCCCGCTTGTTCAGCGGGATATTGATCTGCTCTTGCGACTTGGAGAGAAGGTTCGCGTCAGTATGACAGTCGAAACAGATCGCGAGGACATTCGAAAACATTTTTCACCGAATGCCCCACCGATTAAGGCTAGGCTAAAGACGCTTCAACTGCTAGCTGATGCGGGCGTTCCCACTCAAGCGACGATTGCCCCCATGCTGCCAAGCAGTGAGCAATTCGCCGAAATACTGCGCCCGCTCGTTGAACGCATCTGCATAGACGATTATTTTATGGGTGACGGAAGCAGTGGAAAACGAACGCGACAACTAGGCATCAATGCTTTGTATGAGCAGCTAGGTCTTGAGGAATGGTATCATCCGGCTGCTTATCGCGTCGTTTACGAGCGGTTCAAGCAGGTTTTTTCGGAGGATCGCATTTATGTAAGCCAGGAAGGCTTTGAGCCTTAGCTTTTTTTTCGTTTCATACCGCGTATTAAGATTTTGGTTTCTTGATCGACGCGGTATGATTCTATTATTTTTTGCAGAGCTTTGTTATAGGTGAAATCATCTAAAGAATTAGCACCGCTTTTCAAATAATTCATAGTAGCCTCTGGCTGCTTAATATAACAAATTGACAATGCCCAAGCTACCGCCATCTTGACGTAATACGTCTCTCGTTTCGTCTGATCAAGCAGCTGCAAGAGGCGCTCGATATAAGTTTCTTCAATATAATAGCCAAGCAGCATAACGACGCCAAAGCGTATCTCATACTCTTTGTCACATACCAAATACGGCTGTATGAAATCCCATACCGCTGACTTATTGTCCGTTGTAAATTTCAGTCCATTGCAAAAGCTGTCACAGACTGACCAATTGTCTATCTTCGGAACAAATTCAGCGACAATGTTTAAACGTTCTGTGATATCCGCTTGGGCATAACCAATGACCATCCCCTGCAGCATCACTTCCTCAAAGTACTCGCTATCCGCATCTTTTAAATAGGTACGCCAGTCATCACTTGCTATCGACTTGGCCAGCTGGCGCAGCTTCGGCAGCCGAACGCCTAATACATTATTAATTGTAGGAATAAGCGCAGCCGTAAATTTCTGAAAATCGTCTTCCTTCAATGCTATGAGCTGTTCTTTTATTGTTTTCTCCATGTTGTTGCTCCTTTTAGCTTACTCCATTGACAAGGTCCACAAATAAATCGAAGCCACTGAACCATAGGGCGAATACCTTAGCCGGTAGGTATCGAACTGTTCTTTGGTTAAATCTTGAAGACCATACAGCTTCATCATCCCGCGGCGAATGGCAATATCTCCCCAGCTCACGACATCTGGGCGCTCCATCGCATGAATGAGCAGCATTTCAGCCGTCCACTTGCCAACTCCCTTTAAGGACATCAGCTGCTTGATTACCTCTGCATCCGATAAGCGGTTCAGCTCTTCCAGCCGGATTTCACCTTGCATAATCGACTCCGCAATGCTTTTTATGCAAACGGCCTTCTTCATCGTTATCCCGCAGCTTTGAATCTGATCTGCCGTTTGATTAGCTATGTTCGAAGGGGATATTTCGCCAAGCCGCACCTGCATTCGCTCCCATATGGTGTGCACTGCTTTAGCTGAAATCAGCTGGCCTACAATCGCATAAACGAGTGAAGTGAATAAGTCCGGCATGATGATACGTTCGACTTTTCCGAGCCGAGACATGGCAGCACCAAGCCCTTCATCTACGCTTTTCAAATAATCGATCTCTGCTTGCCCATAGTCAAAAAGCTTTGTTTGTATCGTTTGCAGACGGCTCGCCCCCTGTAAATCGAAATAAATAGCTGTATATTCTTACTATACCTCATCGGGCTTTGTATGTTTTAATTRCCGAATATAATCGCAAGATAACGAAATCGGCGATGATAGAAATAAAGGACATCAGATGCCTTATTTGCTTTGATTTCCTCTTTTTTCAGAAGTAACGGACATAGGGTACGCTATTAGGCTCCAAGCGTTATGATTTAACTTGATTTCGACTAAATAGCGGAATCTATGTCCGTTAGATGCAAATTAAGCCCAAATTATGAAGAATAGCGGTTTCTATGTCCGTTAGCATCAAGCCTGAGTCACAAATGAATAGGAATGCTTAGAAGGAAAACGACCATTTCATAAAACAGCGGCAGTCTTGGACTGTTTCATCTCGTCCATCGCTGCCGCTGTATTTTAAATGGGATAGGTTTAATCGTTCTACTCTACTTTTATTTCTACTGCAGCAAGCGATAGTTGTTTTTGATGTAGTTAGCTCCGGATAGGATGGTCAACACTAAGGCAACATACATCAAAATTTGATCAACAGGAATCGCTGTCAAAAAGCTGAGCGGACGATGGTTTAACAACACCGCTGAAATCGCAACAACTTGAAAGACCATCTTAATTTTGCCGAATTGGTCGGCTTGCAAGGCGATTTTTTGAGATGAGGCAACAATTCGAATGCCCGTTATAATAATCTCTCTTCCGATAATCACTACTGCGATCCAGCTGTAAATCATCTGCTCGCCTACCATTAATATTAACGCGGCGGATATTAGCAGCTTGTCTGCCAGCGGATCGAGCAGCTTGCCAAGATTCGTAATCTGATTATATTTTCTTGCGATATGTCCATCTAATTTATCCGTCGCTGAAGCGAGTATAAATAATGCTGCGGCATAATAAATGCCATAGGTATCTATATGTAGAAAAAATTCTGATTTGCTGATTAACCACTCGGGGTATATCGGAAAAAATAAAATAAACACAGGTATTAATAAAATACGAGCAATCGTTATTTTATTCGCTAGATTCATATGGTTCCTCCTTCGCATTATGCTAGTCATTATACCATATGTTGGTAGGCTTCTGAAGAAGCTACCTGCGCGCCTCCATAACCTATCCTTTATTCTTTCTTTAAAGACTGATTAAGCATATCCCAATCGGCATGCGAGGCGTCAAACAGCATTAGCCCGTCTGTGTACCGGAAAGCCGAACGAAATACCTCACCCTGCCGCTCGGCGCTATTCATCTGATTAAGGGAAATGCCCGCATATACCGGAACTTCTCCACCTGTGGCAATGTTGCCAAGCGCCATATATTTCTCCACCTCGGCCAGCGTATCCTGATACGTACCAATCATGAGGAAATCCAAGTGCCTGACATAGCCAGTGCCTCGGTAGTCCTTGGTATAGACGGAGCCCTCCTGAAATTGAAGGCGGCTGTCATATTGAAAATCCGGGCTGGCCCAGTTTGCACCATTGACATAATAGGTATCAAACCAAGACCCCACGTAGGCAGATAACAAAACATCGCTTCCCGTTTGTCGATTATGACCGTCCACCATCTCCTTGACCTCCGCAACAAAAGAGGTAATGACGCCTGCACGGAAAGCCCACCAGTCCAAAATCAACGGACCATCTATTCTCGTATTGCCTTGATAATCGAATATGTCCTCTGGCCAACGATGAAGCCGCTTGCCCCTTTCCGCCAAATATGCCTCAAAGCGGCTGCATGCCAAAGGACTGAAATCCGCCGTTTCATTGTCGTATCTGCCCCGGTCCAAAATAATGCCGTCCACCTGATAGCCGGCCATCACTTCCCGGAAAGCAGCCAATTGATGCTCGCGCACCTTCTCATGAAGCGGGTTGGCAAATGCAACCAAGCCCGGAGCCGAGCTGTCTCGCTGCCGCTTGATCACGCCTTCATCTTGATGCTTGTAAACCATTTCCTCCCATTCAGGATGCTCATTTAAAATCGCATATTGACCACGTACAATGGAGCCTTCTGCAAATACATTCATGGATGCATGAATAGCTAGACCAAGCTGATGCCCCTCTTCTATAAAAATCTGCAGCAAATCCAGCTTTGGATAAGGAGTACTCTGCTTAGCGTTTACCAATTCACTCATGTGGGGACGCCTCGTCAGCGGATTTTTGAAGTAAGAAACRTACCCCTCCACCCCTTTAACGTCAAGCGCAATATCCGTAACGCCTGCATGTTTTGCTCGCTGCAGCAGTTTTCTTACAGCGTCCGCAGACTGCAGCTTCCCACTGTTGGCTCTCTGATCTATCCAAAGGATGACCCTCTGCTTCCTCTCAGCACGGCTCTTAGAAAAAATAGCTAAGCTTCGAGCAACTGGAGTTTCGTTCCTTGCTTTGATCTCCACATCAACAAAGTTGACGCCAAGCGCCAGTTTCAGTTTATGGGCAAAAATACCCTGCTCGTCAACCACAGCCGCTTCACCATTAATCGTTAGCGCCGGAAACTCGCCCGCATTGCCGCCGCTCACATTACCGCTAACTGTGGTAACGGTCTGCGTTTCCGTATAAACGGATGGATGATTCAAATAAAGGCTGAATTCATGATCAGCAGCGCCTGCCAGCCCGTGATGATCAGTCACCGCACCATCCTTGCGCAGCTTGATACGGTCTCCTTTTCTAAAGCAGGTAGACAAAAAGAAGCGGCTGCTTTCCGGAGCATACAAAGGATCAAGGGCAAGAAGCACGTAACCATCCTCAGGGATGTCTAGTATCGTTGGGCCCGACCAGGCCGGGGAAAAGCCGACAGGCGCTTCATTAACGACGTGTAAAACCAAGCCGCCTGCTCCCACCTGCACCGCAACGCCATTCTCAGGAACAGTGACCGATTCCCCCCATGCGCTTGTAAACAAGACAAGCCACTCTTCGGCCACCGGAATGGTGTTGACAGCCGTTATAGCGTGCCGCTGCCCTTCTAATGTAATCGTAATATCCTCTGGCGCAGCTTCCACTTGGGCATGGATAGCAAGCATATCAACCTCACTGCCTTTATGCGGCTTAAATGGTTCGTTCATTTCTGTTCCCCCTCAGTCAATTATGCTAGGCATTTCGCCTGGGCGACAAAGAGGCACCTGCGATTCGCAGCTGCCCCTTTGCCATCAAGCCTACGTCTATAGGCAAGCCATTATTTTGAAATGGTTTGATACCACTCGTTCGCTTCCTTGACGGATTCTGCGCCGCCTTCGGCCATCCATTGCGAAAGGAAGGTATCGTAGTTGTCTCTAGATTGCGCACCTGCGATATACATAAGCACCGTGTCGTCCAGCAGCTTCGTCAGCTTTTGCTTGTTTTTGGATACAGCATCGATTGGCGGCGCAATCGACATCGGATCAACGACAATATTGCCTTTCGCCGCGTTTTCCTGAAACGCCTCATAGTAGCTTTGCAGCACAGGGTCCTTCCGAACGCGCGCCTGCCAGTAAGCCGGATAATCATATTCATTAACCCCGGTCATGTAGGAGCTTGCATTGGTTAAGTCATCATTGAATTTAGGCAGAATGGGATAATATTTGCCATCCTTCACTTCGTGATGAACGCCTTCCTCGCCAATGGCGAGCTTTATGAAGATATCCTTCTTCAGCTTGGTATCGAGCAGCTTGATCGCATGCTCCTTTTGCTTGGATATCTTCGGTATCGCAATAAACCAAGTAGTTGCCAGGTTAACGCCAATCGATGATTTGCCATCCTTGCCAACTAAGTATGGAATAATGCCGATTTTGGCTTCAGGGAAGTTTTTGACAAGGGCAGCTTCTGCGCTAGAAGCACTCCACCAAGCCAGCTTGATCATTGCGGCATTGCCGCTGGAAAACTTCTCAATCGCTTTCGCACTCGTATTGATCGGCATTTCCGAATCCAGCAGCCCTTCGCTGTACAGCTTGTTCATATAAGCCAAAAATTCCTTCATCTGCGGAAGCTCTGCTTTATGCAGCAGCTTGCCATCCACATCGTTCCAGTCGTTCAGCACGCCGAATGCTGCTGCAATATCTCCATAGATAGAATCCTTTGAGCCCGTTAACGGAACAATGTTTTTGGCTTTCTTGATCGCTTTCAACACCTCATACAACTCATCCGGTGTTGTCGGGTTTTTCAAGCTCAGTTCTTCCATCCAATCCTGACGGACAACGAGCTCCTCGCCTACGCTAATGCCAGAGCCAGTCTCCGGTATAGCATAGATTTTGCCGTCAATCGTAACGCTTTCCCATGAATCTTCCTTAATCGCCGCTTTGATGTTAGGGCCATGGCTTTCGATCAGATCATTCAGCGGCTCCAGCGCGCCCGCTGTTGCCAGCTTGTAGAACTGGGCAGAACCCAGCTTCATGATATCGAAGTTTTGCTTGTTCGCAACCATCAAGTTCAGCTTCTCGTCGGCACTTTCCGCCGGAAGCATTTCATAGGTAACCTTGTAGCCGGTCGCATCTTCTATGTTTTTAGCAACCGGGTCTGCGTTCGGATCGAACAGGCTGTACTGCATCAGCATCGTAAGTTTGGGATTGCCTTCGCCATCTCCCCCTGAGCCGCTGCCCGGAGCTGGAGTGGAATTGTTGCCGCATGCGGCAAGAGCAAGAGCAAATACAAGGACTATGGCCAACCAAGAACCTTTTTTCATAGAGTACCCTCCCGAATATGTGTTTTAAAGTCAAACTGCATTACCCTTCCATTGCCCGCTATCATGACAAGCTGACAGCATCACCGCCTTTCATGCCGATAGGTTTAACCCTTAACCGAACCTACCAGCACACCTTTGACAAAATATTTTTGCAAGAACGGATAAACCATCAGGATCGGCAGCGTAGCTAGCAATATTGAAGCTGCCTGAATGGACTGGGGCGTTGTGTTCAGCGCCGCGTCCACGTTATCCTTCAAAAACTCGCTGCTGGAGGATACCAACAGTTCCTTCAGATACAGCTGCAGCGGTTTGAAATCCTGATTGGTAATGTAGATCATTGATGTAAAATAGTCGTTCCAGAACGCCACCGCGAAAAATAGCGCAATGGTTGCCAGCACAGGAAGCGACAGCGGCAAAACAATGGAGAATAAAATTCGGATGTTGCTTGCTCCGTCCAGCTTGGCGGACTCCTCCAGCCCGTCCGGCAGCCCTTCAAAGTAATTTTTGATAATCAGCATGTTGAACACGTTGATGGCCGCCGGCAGGAATAGAACAGGAAACTGATTGACCAGTCCAAGATTATGCATGAGCAGGTAGGTAGGAATCAGGCCGCCGCTGAACAGCATTGTGAAAATAAACATCAGCAGAAACCATTTTCTGCCTCGAAGCTGAACGCGAGATAATGGATACGCCGTAATGGTCGTAAGGAACAATCCTAACGCCGTCCCCACAATGGCCAAAAGAATCGAATTTTTTAAAGAGTTAAGGAACATGGAATCCTTGAGCACATACATGTACGTTCCGGTCTGAAAGCCAATGGGCAGCAAATTGACCTTGCCGGAGATGACCGCCGCTTCGCTGCTGAACGATTTGGCGATCAAGTTAACGAAGGGCAGCAGCGTCGTCAGACCTATCAGTATGAAAAATAAATAGTTACAGAAATTGAACAGCTTCTCTGAAAACGATGTTTTCACGGTCACAGCAATCTCCCCTTTCAGTTACCAAATCCCGCGTTGCAGGTATTTGCGGCTAAGCGCGTTGCCCGCCAAGACGAGCGTGAAGGCAATAACGGATTCAAATACGCCAACAGCGGTCGTAAAGCTGTAGTCCTGATTGCCGAGGCCCATTCGGTACACATAGGTGCCGATGACATCTGACACCTTGTATACTGTGGGATTGTACATGACGAGAATTTGCTCTGTGCCAGCCTCCAGAATGCTGCCGAGCCTTAGAATAAACATCAGCAGTATAATGGGTGCGATGCCAGGCAGCGTAATGTGCCACAGCTGCTTCATCCGCCCCGCTCCGTCAATCTTGGCTGCTTCGTACAAGCCAGGATCAATCGTGGCGAAGGCCGCAAGATACACGATGGTACTCCACCCCGTCTCCTTCCAGCCCGCTGAGGTAATCAGAACACCTCGGAACACGCTGTTGTCCAGGAAAAACGAGATCGGCTCCATGCCGATCATACCCATTGCCTTGTTGACCAAACCGCCGTTGCTGGAAAGCATGTCGATAAATAGACCGCTTACGATAACCCAGGACAGAAAATGTGGCAAATAGATAACGGTCTGAATCGCGCGCTTGAACAACATCCGCCTGATCTCATTCAACAGCAGGGCAATGAGAATCGGCAGCGGGAACAAGATACCGATCTTCAGAAAACTGATAATAACGGTGTTTTGAAAAACATGCAGAAAATCAGGAGAGTTGAACAGTTTGGCAAAATGCTTCCATCCTACCCACGGGCTAGCGTCATAGCCATCAAAGATATTGAAATCCTTAAAGGCGATGGTAATGCCATACATCGGGGCATATTTGAAGAGCAAAAGAAACAAAATTCCAGGGACAAGAAGTGCATATAAATCCCAATCCCGTTTGACATCGGCAGCAAGCCGTTTGACATAATTGTTTTTAGCCTGGGGCTTATCCAGTGGTGCCGTTGCGCTTTTCATCGTATTCCCCCTCGATTTGATGCTTTCTACCTAAAATTGTAGTATCCAGCGCTCAGGGTTGGTAGAGTAATGCCATTACTATTTCTGGTACTTTGATGTTTGATTTCTTCATAAACAAGGTGTAACGGCTGTCGCCGTTCTTTGATGGCAAACCCTTACGGGTGATATAGAAGTCGACTTCATTGTGTAAGAGCTATAAATTTTTTTATAAAAAAAGGGCTGCCCGTAAAGCAATTCCCGAATCATTCAGCCTCCACTTTTCACGTAATATGCTAGCAAAAAAGAACCTTCAGATTCACTTTCGTAGTGGTTTTGAAGGTTCTTTTGCGCACACTATGGGATTCTCTCACACCGATTCACCCTTTTTGGATATCCCCCTTTCTAATCCGGCAAGTATGCACTTCTACATTGTTCTTCATTATTTTCTATACTGCATATTCGCAGGATAGCGGCATCTTTCTCATAGTTACGTGTAGCTATATTGTATTTCCTGCAGTATAAGCACTCTTTAAATGCTAAAATGGCAGATCATATTGCAAGCTATTGCATAAATACAACATAAGTATCCAACACAGCTAAAATGGGCGAAGTTCCTGCAATTGTGCAGGATAGCTGGGCGTTGATCGCGGAGAATGTTGTTGAAGACTTATCAAAATAGCATCAAAACAAAGAAATATAGTTTTACAAAATGAAGAAGGGGCGTCCCTAAGTCAATTATGACTTTTGAGACACCCTCTTTTAATTTTTTTGGTTATTGCACGCCACCTAATTAGGCGCAGCTGTCACGCTTTAACTCCACCTGGGTTGACGCCCCAATATTTGCGGAACACCTTGGTGAAATAGCTCACATCCCGGTAGCCCACGAGACGAGCAGCATCGTACACCTTGCCCCCATTCTGCAGAACGGATTTGGCCCGTTCCATCTTGCGCTCCAGCACATAGGTCGAAAAAGGTACTCCTGTCTCCTGCTTAAACAGCCGGCTCAAGTAAGATGAATTGATAAAAAGGCGATCTGCTACCGTATGCAGCGTAATATCCTGATCGATTTCCTGATTGACGATAGACAGAATGGAGCGTACCACTCCATTGCTCGTCGTTTTCCGCTGCTGCTGCAGGTAATCGCAGATGCGGCCAGTCAAGCGGACCAGCCAGGCCCGAATCTGCTCCTTCGTCGCCAGCAGCCTGATGTTCTCGAAATAAATCATATCCTCTCCTGCCACGCAGCCAATTCGCCAGCCCTGCTTCTGAATCATACGGATATACAGGCTGCTCAAATAAAGGACGGCCTCATGGACCTCTTCCGCCGTCTCCACGGACTCTAGGCTTTTGTCCCACAATCCTTGCAAAGCCTCCAGCGCCTTTGCCTCGTCAGCGGTTTCCATGGCGATCTCCAGCGCTTTCTCCAATCCCTGCTGTACCTGAACCCCCTGTTCCTTACGGCCAATCTCGCGGTAAGGAATAGCGATGTCGCAGCCGTATACAATACGCTCCTGTAAGGCACGGCAAGCTTCGGCATACAGCGCACTCATGCTGCCAATCCCTCCGGCCGCAGCGCAAATGCCTGCGCTCGCTGTCAGCCCAAGCGTCTCCCGGGTGCGCGACAACAATTGAACGACCGATGCCTGTACGCGCAAAGCGCTGTCTCCCGGCTCCTCCTCACGCCGCAGCACAAAAACAAGGAGCGTGTACCCTTGATGATCAGGGCACACCCAACAGGAGGCGGGCAGCATTTCTCTCGCCAGACATTGCAATGAGAAACGCCACATTGGAGCATCCTCCGCGCGAAAGCAGCCATCCCCTTGCGGAAGCGGGTCAATATCCACCACCGCAACTGCGATCCGGTCGGACTCCTCAAGCTCAATCTGATATTCCGCACCTCTTCGCAGCACCTCGCTATCGTCGTAGTCGCCTGCTGCCCACTGCCGAATAAAACTGCTTTGCAAATGGGGAAGATGCTCACGCCACTTTACCTTCAGCTCTGCCTGCTCGCGCCACTGCTCCATCTCGTCTCGCAGCTGCTTTGCCGCTTCCAGTACGGCACCCAGTATTTCCTCTTCAGCCGCGGGCTTCAGCAAATACTGGGAAACCCCTAAAGCGATAGCATCCTGAGCGAAGCCAAAGTTGTCATGTCCGCTTAATATAATCAGTTTCAGCTGTACGCCGTTGTCTGGATATTCCCTAAGCTTCCTCACTAGTGTCAGCCCATCCATCTCCGGCATCTGGACATCAATCAGCATGATATCGGGTCGCTTCCGCTCGATCAACGCCAGCGCTTCTACCCCGCTGGCAGCCAGTCCGACGACCTCAATGCCATGCTCCTCCCATGGAATATTATTAGCCAATCCCAACCTAAGCCGCAGTTCATCCTCAACGATCATTAAATTCATGCGGATCGCTCCCCTTTTTCCAGAGTATGGTGAGTTACAGCACGAAAACTTTCCTTGCATTGATCCAGCGGTAGCGAAATGGTGACCGAGGTTCCATGTCCTTGCACGCTTTCGACAATCAATTCAGCTTCCTTGCCGTAATAAAGCTTAATTCGGGTCATTACATTGCGCAGGCCGAACAGGTCACCCGTCTCCTCGTCCTCCAGCGAAAACAGATTCGCTTCGCGCTGTCCCAGCCGCTTCATTTCTTCTTGAATATAGGCTAGTCGCTGCGAACTCATCCCTGAACCATTATCGCTTACGGTGACCTGAACGGCCTCTCCATCTTTTATTCGGCCGGAAATAACAAGTTTTCCGCCTTCCGTTTTCCCTTCCATCCCATGCAGGATAGCATTCTCCACAAGCGGCTGCAGTAGCAGCTTCAGAATCGGGATGGGGCGGCAATCCTCCTGAATGTCGTATTCCACCTCAAAGCTGTCCAAGTAACGGATTTGCTGAATGCGAATGTAATAATGCAGATGCGACAAGCTTTCGTCAATCGTAAATACATCCTTGCCCTTGTTCAGGCTTAGACGGAAAAAACGCGACAAATTCAGCACCATCTCGCTAATTTCATCCGCCTCGTAATTTTTAGCTGTCCAGTTAATTGAATCCAGCGTATTATACAAAAAATGAGGGTTAATCTGGGTTTGCAAAAATTGAAGCTCCGTCTTGGCCAGCCTCAGCTGCTGCTCGTAATGATCTTCAATTAGCCGCTTCTGGTCTACGACCATCCGATTAAACGCTTCCGTCAAATAACCCAGCTCGTCGTGCCGTGTATTCTCCAGATGCACATTCATATTTCCCGTACCCAGACGCTTCATGCCCTTGAACAGCTTATCTACCGGAGAAGCGATACCGATATAAACAAGCCAGGATATGCCCAGCGCCAGAAGGACGCTTACGAAAATAATAGCTAACGTATACAATCGAAGCTGATCTGTTTTGGCGTACAGCTCTTTTTTGGGCTGTATCAACGTCAGCCGCCATTTGGAATACTCCGAATCGATAGAAACGGTCATCTCCGCATCCGTCGTGCGGGGAAGGCCAGGCATGCCCACGCCCTCCGCAAGCGTATGCTCTGCGCCGTCGAGCTTGCCTGTCCCGGCAATCAATTTGCCGGTATCGCTGTGCAAATAAATGGTAGCCGAAGGCGATGGGAGCAGCGACTTCATCAGATTGATCAGCTTGCTTTTGTCCACTGTAATAATGACTACATCCGCTCTGCGATTGTTGTTGTACAAATCCATGGTTCGCAGCAGCGATACGCTATCGGTATTAATTAAGCTGCCGAAGGTCGCGTTGCCGGCAATCGGCTCCTCCGCCAGCAGATAAGTGATTTCCGTCCCGCTAGTAATGGCGGTATTCTCAAGCCATTGCTGCTGTTCAGGGCTRCTCAGCCTTCTCCCTCCATAATTCGTCGAAATCATCATGTGGGAGGGCTGATGATACAAGGATATTTGCGATACGATATGATTAATAGAGTTTACATTCGACAGCTGCTTCAGCAGCATCGAAAAATCGACGATGGAGAGCGGCGACAATTCCGCTCCGTTATCTGCAAGCAGCTTGATAAACACAGGGTCTGTTGCAATCAGCGTCGAAATCTCCTCCACATTTTGCAAAGTCAAATCAATATAGTCCATAGCTGAATTCAGTACCGTACTGGACCGCTCCACCGCTTGGTCATGCAGAATGCTGCGGGAGCGATCAACGGCAAATAGGCTTACCAAGACGAGCGGCAGCAAAATCAACATAAAATAGCAGGTTAGCCGAAACTGGATTTTGCGGGAAAAGCGATCCCGAAACCATTTGACGGGATTTCTCATGCTTATCTCCCCCCTCCGGCGCTCAAGCGGGCTTCGTACCATTGATTAACTTCCGCTGTAACCTCTGCGCCACCCTCGCGGTACCACTCCTCCACAAAGCTGTCGAACTCATCCAGCGAAACGATGCCCATCACGATTTGTGTAAAAATGCTCTCAAGCTCCTCTAAATGTCCGGCATACTTGCTCATCGCCGGTGTCGGAATTCCGAAAAATTCGTTTTTTATTAAATTTTGTTCAATCATCTGCAAATTATCGTATAAGTGAAAGTCGCCGAGCGAATCCAACCGAGCCTTAGCCATAACAGGATCAATGACATCGACGAGCGACTGGTAGATGCCCCTGTACAAATGCTTGTCATGCTCTACAAAATCGGTGACCATTTTCCCATTTTTCATCGACCAAATCTTGCCTTCAAAACCAAGCTTCAACGTCTCCCTGCCCTCTCCCACGATGAAATTAAGCAGCTTTACCACTTCTTCGGGATGTTTCTTACCGACCGGCACCACGTTGTAACCGCGGATTAAATCCTTGTTATATACGCCGCTATGCCCCTCCGGTCCGATGGGATACTCCAGCGGAATCCATTCCGCCTTGGGATCTTTCTTTTTGCTTGCCGCAATGGGTCCGCGCGTATCGTACCAAGTCGCGGAAAACATGCCGACCTTTCCGTTCTCGATTTTTTCGATAAAGGCATTGTTGCGGTTAAGCGGGAATTCCGGATCAATCAGCCCTTCCCGGTAAAGCTTTGCCAGAAAAGCGAGCGCTTGCTTGGTCTCCGGCAGCGTGCTCCCATTAACCAGCTTTCCATCGCGCGCCACCCAAGAGTTTAATTGAACACCAAAAGCGCCAAAAAACGGCGCTGTCCGCCCCATGTCCTCGAGCAAAATAAGGCCCATCGTATCATTGAGCCCGTTCCGGTCAGGGTCTTCCTTTGCAAAGGCGCGCATGACTTCATAATATTCGTCCAGCGTCTTTGGCGGCTGCAGTCCTAGTTTATCGAGCCAATCCTTCCGCACATACATCAACTCGATGCCCTGCACGTCTGTTAAACTTGGAATGCCGTAAATTTTTCCATCGTAGCGCATTCGATCCCAAGCCTCTTCAGGAATAAACTTCTTCAGATCTTGCCCATATTCGTTAATATAGTCGTCAAGCGGCGTAAAAGCCCCTTTTTTGACATATTCGTCAAACCAAACCGGGTTGAAAGTGTGAATGAGATCTGGGAGATTTCCGGAAGCCATAATGACGTTTAGTTTCTCTTCATAAACTTCCTGAGGGGGAATATTGACCCGCAAATCCAGTCCTGTACGTTCCTTTATATAGTTTATATAAGGATTATCGTTTTCGTCTGAACCATCCGGGAATGTCATGCCCAAATCGTTAATGACCATCGAAATCGCGACGCGGCTCTGCGATGTGGGCAGCGGCTGACCAAGCTTCTCCCACTCGCTGCAGCTTGGCACCGTCGCAGCTACCATTAACAACGCTATTATCCGAACAATCAAACGACAGTTGAACCTTTTGCGCTCCATAGCTCCCCCTCCATCTTTTCCGGAATGCATCCGGCATTACTCCCTATTCAACTTCTCCTTCAAGCAAGCGCTAGACTGCGGTACATAACCAGCAAAAGCAGCCTCCTTCCCACCTACTCACTGTTATCTATCTAAATTATGTTAACTATAATAACACGAAATACAACTAATAAGAGTAGAAAGGCATAATGCATTAGACCAATCTTCTTTTCATGTCATTAAAGCGAACATACATTAAAGCGGTTGCATAAATAACAAGGTAATACGGATATCGCTATAGAATATACTTCCTATATTTTAGAATAAATAGAAGCGGCTGCCCTTATGGCTATTCGAACTTTGCAGGCTGTTAAGCCCATCCTATTCCAATAGCCGCTCCAGCAACCGCTTTACGTCCAATCCAGCAAATGTGAATAAATCTGTTATTTCCATTGTACTTCCAACAAGCGCCCGCTTAAATCTTAGATTCAATAACTGGGGCTAGCGGAAGCTCTTAATAAATTGAACCGCTTTGCGTATATCGGTCTCCGGCTGATCTCCAACTTCGCGTTCGATCGTCAGATAGCCATTATATCCAATCTCCTTTAACGCCGTAAAGTATCTGTCGAAATCAACATTCCCTTCGCCGAGCGGCAGCTCACGGAAAAATTGTCCCGAGCTCACCATCTCCGCAATTTTGGCATGATCCATCGGCTCATAGCCAAGCGCACCGTATACCATGCGAGGATCTACCACCTTGCGACGTATGCCGTCCTTGACATGGGTGTGAACGACGTAATCCTTAAGCAGGCGAACCCCTTCCGCTGGATCATCCCCCGTCACCATCACCATATTGGCAGGGTCAAAGTTGACAGATACCCCTCTGCCACCTAGCGTATCCAGAAAACCTTTCAGATGGGCCGCCGTCTCCGGGCCGGTCTCGATAGCGAAATAGGCCTTCATGCTATTGGCATATTCATTCAGCTCGCGGCAAGCCTCCTGCATAACAGCGAACACCTCTCCATCTTGGTCCTCCGGCACGATTCCGATGTGAGTCGTTACAATGGTCGTGCCGAGGTCCAGCGCCAAATCGAGAATCCGCTTTGATTTCTCCACTTTTTCCACGTTAACGGATTTATCCTGGAAGCCATGGCCGCCCAGGTCGCCGCATAACGCGCTGATTTCCAGCCCTAATGAATCGATATAAGCCTTCAGCTCCCTGCGGGCGGCAGCGCCGAGATTAACCGGGTCCATCTCGCCTGAAACGGCATAGATTTGCACCCCCTCCGCACCAACCTCCTTCGCCTTCTTCAGCCCTTCCTTAACGCCGACGCCAAAGCTGTCTACAATGACGCCTATAGGATTTCCGATATTTACAGACATGCCGATTCCACGCCTCCCCTAGTCGAAATGGATTTCCTTGCCTAGAGTCGCCGACTCGTACACGCCGCAAAGTATTTTCATGATTTCAACGCCGTCCTGCACCGGACTGATCGTGTTTTTCTTCCCTTGGCAAACTTCAACAAAGTAATTGATTTCGTCTTGGAAGCCCTGCACAAATTCGAATGAGAGATTGTCAATTTGCGGCGTGGCGTTCAGAATTGTGTCATACTTCTCTGTAATTAAAGTCAGCTCCGGCTCCAGCTCGACGCCGCCTTTCTCGCCATAGAGCTTTACCGTCAGCTCATCCTGCTTCGCATGCAGCGTAAAGCTGACATCAACCAGCAGCGACGCCCCGTTCTCAAAGCGTACCAGCGCATTGGCCATGTCCTCAACCGTGTTCAGTGCTGCATCATAATCGGCTGCCTTGTAGAACTTCAAGTTTTTCACATTGGAGCGGTTGCCTAAACGGTTGTAGGTGTTGCCGCTAATGGATTTAACTTTGGGCTTGCCCATCAAATACCAGCAAAGATCGATGACGTGAACGCCGATATCGATCAGCGGACCGCCGCCGGAGCGCTCCACATCAGCGAACCAGCCTCCAGGGTTGCCCAGCTTGCGTATGCATGAAGCTTTGGCATAATAAATCGGGCCGATTTCACCATTGTCCAAAAATGCTTTTACAATCCGCGTATTGGAGGCATAGCGGCGGACAAATCCTACCTGCAGCGTCTTGCCGGATTCCTTGACAGCCGCTTCAACCGCTCGTGCCTCCTCCACCGTTTTGCTAAGCGGCTTCTCGCAAAGCACATGCTTGCCTGCCTTCAGAGCGGCGATACTAATCTCCGCATGGGTGTTGTTCCAAGTACAGATGCTGACCGCATCAATATCGGGGTTCGCCAGCAGCTCGTTGTAGTCGGTGTAAACGTTAGGAATGTTATATTTCTCCGCCTTTGCCTTCGCCCGTTCTTCCTTCAAGTCGCAGACAGCGACCAGCACGGCATCCACGTTTTTGCTGTAGGAGCCAAAGTGCATTTCTGATATGGAGCCAGCTCCGATTACGCCAATTCGAATAGGATTGCTCATTGCGATTTTCTCCTCATTAGTTAATTTAATTTAAACTGCACGCAGCGAAGGCCATGCCAGCTCGATGCCCTCTGCAGCCAGAAACCTCTGGTAAGCGGCAAGCTCTGTCTCCGAAGAGCGGACATCGCTTGGCGTCAAGCCGCGATCCAAGCAGAAGCTAGCACAATAGCCCGCTGCCTCGCCAATATTCCATTCCACCGGATGAAGCCGGTAGCAGCCGTTTGTAATATGAGTGGTTCCGATATTTTTGCAAGCAGCAAGCAGATTGTTCACTCTTACCGGGATGAGACTGCCCAAAGGAATCTGGAACGGCAGCGACGATATATCAATATAGGGCTGATTTTCCGTGCTGGGATGCAGATCAATGCGGTAACAGCCGATGCCCACTGAATCCGAGAAATATTCCGCACGGCCGTCAGGACGGCTTTCCGTTGCAACATGCTGCTCCAGAATCGTAAACTCCGCCTTGATTCGGCGCGACTCCCGAACATACGGATACATGGCAAGCCCATCCTCTGTCCCCACCACATCGGGACGAAGCCTTAGCCCAGGGTAACCTTTCCCCCCATCCGGGCGAGGAGCCTCTGTCTGCATCCAATAAAGCAGCGACAGGCTGAGCTGCTTCGCCTCGTTTAAGTGACGCTCCCTATCTTCCGGCTTCACATCGATAATAGAGCCCAGCCAATAATCGTTCTGCGGCCAGTTGACCAGCGAAATAGAACTGTTGTAAGTCCCTTGAACGTAGTGCTCCTTCTCAGCGATTTGACGATATTTGAACAGCGAAAAAGCGCCTTCGCCAGGGAAAAGACCGTACTGAACCGGCTGCATCGTTGCCGGCTTGACACCGGTCCAGCTTAGCAGGCGATCCGGCCAGAAATCTGCCTTGTATTCCTTCCAGAAATCATAGAGCTCTGGCTTTGGAATCGTATGATCCTCGCCTTCCAGATAATCGATGGCGAAGCAATAGGTAAAGCCCTGCATATCTTGCGGCAGCGCCTCACCTTCTACAGCATGAGGCTCCCCTGTTTCTTCACGCGCTTCCGCGCCCGTAACGTATTCCACGCCGGCCAGTGGAAGCAGGTCGCCGCATTCCGTAGCGTCGAGAAAATATGGAGCCTTCAGCAGCACCGTATTTCCGCTGTCCAAGCTTTTAACCGTCACCGAGACGATGGCATCGCCATCACAATGGGCACTCACTGGAACGTGGCGGCGCAATATCGTCAGCTGCCCGCTATGTACATAAGGAGCAAGCTGACGCTCCAAAACGGCAAGCGCCGCGCGTGGCTCGTGACATAAACGGCTGACCGTACCGCCACCTGGGTTTAGCTGTTCGTTCTCCCGCGCCGCTGTCGTGAGTGGAAAGGCATCAAGGTAATAAGCGCGGATATCCTCGCGAAAGCGGCGATAGCTCCGGGTGCAGCCGAAGGACTCGATCCAGGGATGCTCGTCAGGCGGAACCGCCTGACTCGTTAATTGACCGCCGATCCAATCCGTCTCCTCCGTCATGATAACGGTTTTGCCCGACTTCRCCGCTGCCAGCGCCGCCGCAACTCCTCCCGTGCTTCCTCCTACAACTACGATGTCGGCCATTGCTTCTCGTTCCATGCACTTATCTCCTTTGGGGTTAAATAATGGTTGCAAAATAGTCATAGCTGCGCCGAATGCCTTCCGCCTCGCTGCCAACACCTTCATATTCAAGAACAAACGCTCCGCGGTATCCATTCTCCACCAGCTTGTTCACGATTTTCTCCAATTCAACATCGCCGTCTCCTAGGTTGATTCCTTCAAAAGCTTTGCCTCCGAGAGACTTATAGCGCCCGTCTTCACGCATTTCAAAATCCTTGAAATGAACATGCGAGACATAGGGGAGCAGCGTCTCAAGCGCGGCTGTCGGATGCTCGTCTACGAGCAGAAAATTGCCTGTGTCAAACGTGGATCGCAGAGCCGGAGAACCAACCCGATCGATGATCGTTTTGACCTGCTCGCCGCTTCCCGCTAACTTTCCGTGGTTTTCCAAACAGAGAACCAAGCCTTCCTTCTCAGCGACTGCAGCAGCTTCTTTCAGTCCATCGACAATCCAGTCCAGCGCTTCTTCGTAGGTTGCAATGTCGCTAAGGTTGCCGGAGAACACGCGGATGACGTTTGTTCCCAGTATCTTCGCAACAGGGTAGGCATCCGTAATCTCCTTCAGCGCCCCTGCTCTTTCCTCCTCGGTTGCCTTGACGAAATCATTGGCTACCGCGTAGCTGGACACCTTGATGCCATTATCTCTCACAAATGCAAGCACGCTTGGCAGTTCCTCCAGAACGTCCTTCCAGAACACATTCAACAGCTCGACATCCTCAATCCCTTCATCCTTGCAAAAGGATAGAAAATCCAGCACCTTCCATCCGTTTTCTCTCACGGTTCTGTGCATGCTCCACATGCTAAGTGACAGCTTCATTTTGCAACTCCCTCCATGCTCTGTTATGGCCTCGCTTTGTTGAAAGGCAACGCTATTGCTTACTGCGTACCACCATTGTAAAAGCTGCCATCCGGCATAAATAGAGTAGACCGATGACCATTTTTGGTAACTTGATGCGATTATCTCTCCATTCACTAAAAAAAGAATTGAAAGGTCCTTGCGCAGCCCTATTTGTTCGTAGTCGGCTTGTGCTATCCTGTATTTGCTGGCTACGCTCTCCAGCAGTCGAAACCAATGCGAAAGTTGAATAATTTAGATCTTATATAACTAAAAAAGGGGCTGTCTCAAAAGTCATTTTGCGATTTTTTGAGCACTACTTAGAACTTATTTTCATCGAGAAAAAGGACCTCAAGCTCCACTATACAGTGGAATTTGAAGTCCTTTCATTTGAAAACGGGGATGTTTCCCTGATGCAAAGACTTTTGCGGCAGCGCCTGCAGCATCTTCATCTAAGTGCAGAAATGCACTTATTTAACCAAATTTTCTTCAAATCTGATCAATTAGAGGTATTAGTACACCTATTTGCAACTTTCCAATCTTGTTTGTTAAAAACAGGTGCACTTTTACACTTATTTACTCTTACTATCGGTTCGCGCACATTACAATCATACGAGGATCATCGCCGATGCTGGATATGGTCAGTCTGAGTTATTATGCGCTACAAGCAGCAAGCAAGGGAAAAACTGAGCTGCGAGGAAGGATATTCGCTGTCGGTAAGACGAATGATTGAACCCGAAAGTATTTTAGGGCAGATAAAGAATAACCAAGGATTCCGGCGTTTCTGCTTCGCAGCTTACCTAAGGTAAGTCTGGAGGTCGGGTGGCTTTCGCTTGCCCATAATCCTATGAAGCAAGCATAGACCAGAATAGAAAAATAGCAGTACA